>DATDOR010000046.1:0-5737 GCA_035293165.1 Anaerolineales bacterium
AGATAATCTTGTTAAGTTACATATATACGTTGCAAAAGCCAGATCGGATTAATTTTATGGATTTTTCCTCAAAACCATAACTTTTTTTACTGAGGTGCGACAACTACTTTGAAACTTATCAAGAAGCCTCTAACGAATGAATTACAACCAACCGTTCAAACGTAAATCCAGCACGTCTTCTGTCCAATTTGCAAGTGTGGTTTCTTCTCAGAGGAAATTCTCTCACCTTGTGCACTTCTGGCAAGCTTCAGATGCATGGCGGGCAGTCATTGCCTTCCTCATGCCTTTCATCCTTTACCTGTACACACTGGCTCCCACGATCTACAACCTTGACAGTGCTGAATTGACTACTGCAACGGTGTCTGGTGGATTGATGCGTGCGACAGGATATCCCCTCTACCTTATTCTTGGGCGTTTATGGGTGTTCCTTCCCATCGGAGATGTAGGTTACCGGATGAACTTATTCTCTGCCTTCAACGGTGCGCTGACCGCACTCTTTGTCGAGCGGATTTTGCGCCGTTTGGGAGTGGGACATTGGGCTGCCCTTTCCTCGGTTGGGTTGCTGGTCACTGCCCCGTTTTTTTGGTCGCTTTCCCTGGTTGCGGAAGTCTACACCCTCCACACAGCATTGATGAGCCTCCTCATTCTGCTGCTGATGGACTGGAACGAGCACCCCTCCCCTAAGAAGTTAGCCATCATTACCCTGACAATTGGATTGAGCATGGGGCATCACCTTGCGACTGCTCTGCTTGTTCCAGGAGCAGTCTGGTATGTGTTCGTCACCCATCCGCGCCAGACGCTGACCCCACGCGCAGTCTTCATTGCTCTGTCAGGATTGGTGTTGGGACTGAGCGTTTATCTTTACATTCCTCTACGTTATCTCTCTTCTCCTGTTTTCAATTATGCGGGAACCTACGATGCTACCGGGCAATTTCATCCAGTTAATCTAGCAACACCTGATGGCTTGTGGTGGTTGTTTACGGCCAAAAGTTTTGCTGTACAGATGTTTGCATATAAAGGTATATCGCTATGGAATGAGACTGTCTGGTTTGTTGGACATCTTGCACGGACATTTTTCCTCATTGGTCTGGGGCCAGGATTTCTGGGAATGGCTGTATTCTTTCGCCGAAATTGGAAACTGTCTGGGATGCTTTTCCTGATGTTTGCATGTTCTGCCTTCTTTTATATTGATTACCGTGTGATGGACAAGGAGACGATGCTTTTGCCAACCTATGTGGTTTGGGCGATTTGGCTGGGGATGGGGACACAATGGCTGTTGGATTGGGTATCTGCCTCAGAAACACCTGCCATAAAAGTTTGGGCCATCCGCATGTTGCAAGGCGCAATGTTCATCAGTGTCTTAGGGGCTATTCTCTATACCGGCCCGAAAGTAGATCTTTCTGATGATTGGAGTACACGCATCCGCAGCGAAGCTATTCTCGAATATGCAGAGCCTAATGCATTGATCTTTGGGTGGTGGGATACCGTGCCTGCGATTCAATACCTGCAATTGGTGGAAGGACAACGTCGCGATGTTCAAGTAGTTAATCGTTTTTTGATTTCTTTTGAGGATTTGACTACCTATGCAAAGAATGAAGTCTCAAATCGTCCTGTTTATATCAATGAATTGCCCCTAGGCTGGCACTCGATATTTGATGTAAAGAAGGCTGGACCGGTTTTCCAATTATTGCCTAAAGATGGAGAGTCCAATGTTGTTCACCCCCAAGGAAAATAACTTTTCAGTAACGATAACGAATTCGGCCACCTTGCTCCAGGGACAACAGAATCTTGAAAAATACCGCTTCGAACGGTTATTACTGTTCCTCACCCAGACATGGGTAAGGCAAATGATCCGGTTCGGCCTCGTTGGGGTATTGAATACGCTTGTGGATACCGCAGTGTATTTCATATTGTCCCGTTCAGGTTTGATTCCTAACCTTGTCATAGCAAAGGGAATTTCTTATGCAGTTGGTGTATTGAATAGTTTTGTGTGGAACAAATCCTGGACTTTTAAATCCCATGTGGAATCCCGCCGGGTTTTCCTCCCGTTCATTGTTACCAACTTGCTAGCGGTTGGCATCAATGCAGGGGTTATGCGCCTGGCGTTGGACACCGTTGGTTTGCCTGAGTTAGGCGCGCTGGCTCTGGCAACCGTAGCGATATTCCTTTGGAATTTCGCGATCAACAAATTTTTTATCTTTAGGGTAACTGCTTAGGCTAAGGTGAAGGTTTCCCGAAAAAAAGGTGTGCATGGGGGTGTACACCCCCACGCACACCTTTTTTCGGGCTAATCCTCTTCCCGGCTGAGTGGTTACTCCTTAAGTAGGTTTCCCCTACAGTAAAAGGAGTGTTAGATGCAAAATATCTATCGTGTTTTGCTGGCATTAAGCGTCTTGTTGTCAGGCATTGCCCTGGTTCCCTTTGTGCATGTTCCTGCTGAGACGTTTGAATGGCAGCGCTATGCTGGCGTTTATGAAGAACCGGACCTTGAGGTCAATTACCCGACAGGCCAACCAGGAAGTTATTTCCATTTTTTAGGGACTGGCTTTGAGGCAGGCACGGGTCTTGCCCCCAACAGCACGGTAACAGTTTCTGCAAACGATACTGTCCTCGGTAGCACGATGACGGATAGCTTCGGCAATGTGGAGTTCAATCTCAGTACTGCAGATGCAAGCGTTGGCAGTTACTACATTACCGTGGAAGATGGCAATATCGAGCTTACTGTAAAGGTTATCCTCTCAGAAGAGGCCCCATTGCGTCCACTAGAAGGAACTGGGGATGTGTTCGAACTCCCTGGAGGTATAGCCATTTTCGAGCTTTATTTGCCAGTGATTAAGAATTAGTCTGACCGGGGGCGGTGTGTACCTTGCACCGCCCCGCGTCAAAACCAGTCACGTAAAGATATGCAAGTGCAAAACCCTACCCAAGCGCAAACAAATAAACTTCAGCAATTGAATCTCTGGGATAGAGTCAAAGCCGCTCGCTGGTTTTGGATGTCAGCGTTAATTTTTAGCGTTACCCGTTTAGGCGTTTTTCTGATCGCTTATTTGGGTGCGCCTCTGATTAATGACCAATCCGGCACGCTCTATCATTTACGCCCACCAGACAATGTGGTACTCGATGTCCTGGGCAGCCGGTGGGATACAGGTTTTTATGTAAGCATTGCAGAAGAAGGATACAAATACGAGGGGGTTTCTCTACCTTCGGTCGCATTCTTCCCTTTATTGCCATTGATCATGCGGGCGGTCATGTCGTTGGGGGTGGATGCGGTTGTGGCAGGTGTCTGGATCACGAACCTAGCCCTTTTAGTGGGAACCATCTTGTTTTATCGTCTGGTCGAAATGGAATGGGGTCAGCCCATAGCTGACCGGGCGATCTGGTATTTCTTGATTTTCCCCACTTCGTTTTTTGGCTCGGCGATTTATACTGAGTCGCCCTTTTTAATTTGCGCCATTGGCGCGTTATATTTTGCGCGCCGCGGTTATTGGGAAAGCGCAGGTTTGCTAGGGATTTTTGCTACATTATCGCGCTTGATTGGATTGCTGGTGGCTCCGTTGTTACTCATTGAATGGTGGATGCAGCATAGAAAACCCCTGATCAAACGCCCCGCGCTTTGGACATTTGTCGCTCCGGCGTTGGCTCCCATGGGGACATTTGCATATATGGCATATCTCTGGCGGACATTTGGTGATCCCCTTGCGTTTATCCACGCCTCGGCTGCCTGGGGGCGGGAACCCAGCACGCCGTGGACGATGATTGGGGAACTGTTCGCCACCCCGGCTGGTGGGTGGGGAGCTGCCCTATCGGCCGGGTTTGTTCATCTTGATAACTGGATGGATTTTTTGTTTGTGATTAGTTTTCTGGGAATGGGCATTGTCCTGCTTTTTCAGAAAAGATGGAGCGAGGGCGCGTTCGTGACGCTCGGGGCCCTTATCCCTTTGTTTTCCGGGTTGTTGATGAGCCAACGGCGATATATGTGGGCGCTATTCCCGGTTTTTATCCTGTTGGCGCGATGGGGAGAGCAGACCTGGATTGACCGGTTGCTCACCGTTCTGTTTTTGACCGGGTTGGCGTTATTTACCGTGCTATTTGCGAATGGATATTGGGTGGCCTGAGCACGAAAAGCAATCAAAGAACGGTTTCCCAATCAGGAAACAATAGCCCCTGAGAGGATGGAAGAATATACTTCTATCAACTGTGTTGCAATATTCTGCCATTGGTACTGTTGAGCGTGTGTGACCGCCCGTTGCCCCATTTGCTCGCGAGCCATCTGGTTCGAAATCAACGCCGTCAGCCGCTCACATAGTGCTTCAGGATCATCGCCAGGGAAGAGAAATCCCGTTTCCCCGTTTTTGACCAGGAAAGCCAGCCCCCCTACTTCGGAAGCTACGACCGGTGTGCCGCAGGCCATTGCTTCAAGGGCAACCATCCCAAAGGATTCATAATGGGAGGGCATAACCAATACGTCGGCAGCGGAGTAAAAATAGACCAGGGTGTCCTGGCTGCGTTTGCCCAGAAACGTGACCACATCTCCTACACCGTAGTCGTTTCGCAAATCTTGCAGGCGCACCATCTCGTGCGTCATCGCTTCCCGGCTGACGGCTGGGTCGCCCCCGATGATGGTGACGCTTAAATTTTTCCGGTCAACGAGCCCTTGCCGGGTCATCATCCCGATGGCCTGGATCAGGATGTCAATCCCTTTGAGCGGTTCGATCCGCCCGACGAATAAGATATTTTGGTGGTCGAGGGGGATGTTGGTAAATTCACGGGCTTCATCCTTGGGGATGGGGTAGAAATGAGAGACATCCACTCCAGGAGGAACGACAATGATCTTCTTGGTATCCGCTTTGTAGAGCCATTGCAATTGGGCGAGTTCGGCGGGGGTGGCGGCGACGATCCGGTTGGCGGCTTCAAGCACTTTGAGTTCTCCCTGGATGCGATAATCCCCCTCGGTCTCACCAAACCCGGCGACACGGTTTTTCATGTGGCCTAGCGTATGGAACATGTGAATAATGGGAACGCCCCAGGCGGCTTTGAGATGTTTTGCGGCAACGCCGGACATCCAGTAGTGGCTATGGATCAGGTCGTATTCAATCCCTTTGCTGCGTGCGAATTCCAAAATCCACTCGGCAAAAGTGGGAATGTGGGCGACAAGATCAGGTTTGGGGAGCGGCACCTCTGCCCCGGCAGGGACGTGGACAACCCGGTTGCCGTATCCCAGATCGTGGAGAACGTGGGGAACGTGTTCATCTTGGGAGCGGGTAAAAACATCTACATGAACCCCCATACGCCCCAATTGGCGCGTCAGGTCGCGGACGTACACGTTCATTCCCCCGGTGTCTTTCCCGCCTAAAGTCGCGAGCGGGCAGGTATGATAGGAGAGCATGGCAATTCGCATGGAGATATTATACAGTGTTCGGTCGTAATCAGGATTCAGTGGTTCTTTGGGAATCGGCGGGGAGGCAACCACGGCAAATCCCAAAGAGCCGATTCAGTGTCCAGAAATTTCTTTACAGGGTAGTGTTTACTGCATATTGGATACTGGTATAATAC
Organism: Anaerolineales bacterium; assembly: GCA_035293165.1. Lineage (GTDB taxonomy): Bacteria > Chloroflexota > Anaerolineae > Anaerolineales > JABWBV01 > JABWBV01. The sequence continues at coordinate 5,554 of DATDOR010000046.1, forward strand.
GCGCCGCCCAAAAAAGCAAACTTTCCCGCCACCATAGCTCAGTTGGCAGAGCGAGCGATTCGTAATCGCTAGGTCGAGGGTTCGACTCCCTCTGGTGGCTTTTTTTATTTAACCGAACTTACTCAAGTTGAGGACTCCCGAAAAAAGGTGTGCGTGGGGGGTGTACACCCCCCACGCACACCTT
>DATDOR010000047.1:0-6366 GCA_035293165.1 Anaerolineales bacterium
AAATAAGCCTGGGTCGTGCCATGTTTTGCCGGGCCAGTCTCAATCCGAATATCTCGTTCGGAGAAAATATCCGCGATGTCCAGCAGATGGGATGGATTGCCATACCAATAGGCAATGTGATGAAAACGCCCCCGCGCCCCGGACGAATCCCGCATCACCGCCAGTTCATGCACCAGCGCGCTTACGCTCAACCACGACCCGACGGTGGCCCCCCCATCGCCGATCTTCTGCTCCCGCAACTTGAACCCCAACGTGTTCATCGCAAAGTCCCTGTTTTTTATCACATCGCTCACCATCAGGTTGACATGATCAATACGACGAACCGGAACCCCTCGCAGGGGACGCTTCGACGGACGGTTGCGGAGCTTGCTCGCCAATTCGGGCGGAGGCTGGAAATAATCCAGCTCCCAAAGGATTTTTTGTCTGTGCCCATCCGGGGAGGTGAACTTGAAAGCCCGGCCATGCGCGTAATCGGTCTCCGTCCAGCCTGATCCCAGCCCGGTTGCCTCAATCCGGCCCACCAATCGATCCAACGCTTCCGGGGACGAAGCCCGCCAGGTCACTTCTTCCAATCCGGCTTGTGCCGCTTCCGTGATTTTGAGGGTGTACTGGTAAAAATCCTCATACGCCCGCATATACACGGACTGGCCTTCCCGGTGGCTGATTTCCATTCCCAGCATGTCATGAAAAAACGCAACCGATTCGTCGGGTTTTGGGGAATAAAGGGCAACGCTTACGAGTTGGGCAAGGTCTGTGTTCATATGCACTCCTTTTAGGTAAAAAACACCGTGATATCCGGTTGCCCTGTCAGCGAAAAGACAAATTCATCACCTGCTTTGACTGGCAACATTTTCGTGATTCCGCCGGAAATCACGATGTCGCCCGGTTCCAGGGACACGCCAAACTCCAGCAATTTGTTCGCCAGCCAGGCGGTCGAGATGGCCGGATGTCCGAGGGCGGCGGCTCCCATCCCTTCGGCGGCGAGGGTCCCATTGTGGTGAATAGTTATCGCCAGCGCACCCAGGTCGGTGTCTCGCATGGATTTGTCCCACGGGCCGAGGGTAAATCCACCGTAAGACGCGTTATCGGCAATCGTATCCACCAGCTTGATGCGCCAATCGGCGATACGGCTGGCGACGATCTCGATGCCCATCGCGCAGGCTTCCGTCGCGGCCAATACCCGTTCGGGTGTGATCCCCGGCACGCGCAGGGGACTCCCGATCAGGAATGCAATTTCGCCTTCGATACGGGGTTGGAGGAAATCCCCCGCCCGAATCTCCACCCTGCCCTTCGTCGCAGGATAAAAACTCGACTGCCAGAGCGTACCATAGTCCGGTTCATTGACGCCCAACTGCGTCTGAATCGCCTTACTTGTCAGGCCGATCTTGCGTCCTACGATTTTTTCTCCCCGCCTCAACCGCATGTCTGTCCAGTAGGTTTGGATGGCATAAGCTGTTTCTACATCAGAAACTCCTTCTGATTCGGAAATGGGTGGAATGGGCGTGTGTGTGCGCCAGGCATTATCGAGCCGTTCGGCGAGAATTTCAATGGAGGAGGGGGATAGGTCCATAGGTTGAGATTAAATCAGTCCACTAAAAAATTGCGCCAAAAGCTGGTTGAAACTCTTTGCATGTTCAACTTGAATCCAATGGCTGCACTGGCCAAAGACGTGTATCTGGACTTTGGGCAGGTGCTTGAGCAAATGCAGGCTGGTTTCCATCGGGACGATCTTATCGTCGCGCCCGTGAACGAGTAATGTGGGATGATCCATCCGGCGCAGGGCGAGTTCGGGAACGACCAGATCGTCAATCACCGTTTGGCGGGGGGCGGGGAACATCGCTTGGAAGGAACGCCGCACGTCCGGGTTCATCGCCGCTTCGAACCGTGTTTGGGCGATGGAGTCGAGCCGGTCGGCCAGGAATGTGTCGTCGTACACGAACCAGCGAATGAGGTTGCGAAACATCTGGACGGATGGGTCGTCATAGAACCCCCAAAGCCGGTCGAGTTCGGGAGTAATCGTGTGCGGTGTGCCAATCGGACCCATGTGTACGACTTTTTCAAACCGGTCGGGGGCATCCATCAACAGATGGAGAGCAAGTGCGCCGCCCATCGAGTTCCCGACCAAATGGGCTTTTTCAATGTTGAGCGCGTCGAGCAATGCCAGACATTGATCCACCCACAACCGCATCCAGCTTCGCATCCCGGACGGGGCAGGGTTGGGATGTTCGCTCGCGCCAAACCCGACCAGGTCAGGAGCCAGGCAGTGAAACTGCCCATCCAGGGCGGGCAGGGCAAACTGCCAGTTCGACCACGCGGTCACTCCCGGCCCGGAGCCGTGGAGGAAAAGAACCGCTTCAGCCCGATCTTCACCGCTGCGGTTGAAGTAGGTGCGGGTTTTCCCGGTTTGAATGTCTTCGTTGGTAACTGTCATCGGGTGAATACCTCTCTTAAGTTTGTTGTTTTTGTTTTGCCAATTCCAATGTCACATCCAGAATCCAATCTTCCTGGCCGGCGACGGTTTTGCGGCGGCCTAATTCTACTAGAATTTCAAGGGGATCAATGCCGTATTGCTGGCCGAGCCGTTTGGCATGGAGGAGGAAAGTGGAATAAACGCCTGCATACCCAATTGCAATCGAATCCCGGTCGGGAATCGGTTGGAAGGGCATGAAGGGGGCGACAACAAATTCGGCAGCATCAAGAAGACCGAACACGTCCCAATTATGCTCAAAGCCCAGTTTGTCGAGTGTGGCGGCGAGGAGCTCGGTGGCGGCGTTGCCCGCGCCTGCTCCCAGCCCGCGGAGGGTTCCGTCCACCTGATCAGCCCCGGCATCAATCGCGGCAAGAGTGTTCCCGATGGCAAGCCCCAGGTTGTTATGGGCGTGAAAGCCGACTTGAATATTGAGTGCGCTTTTGAGCGCTTTTACTCTGGCCGCCGCGCCATCGGGCAATAATGCGCCCGCCGAGTCGACGACGTAAACGCAATCTGCCCCATAGCTTTCCATGAGCAAAGCCTGCTCGGCGAGAAATTCAGGCGGACGCATGTGGGACATCATCAGGAAACCAACCGCTTCCAGGCCCATCTCCTTTGCCATACCGAAATGTTGTTGGGAGATGTCGGCTTCAGTACATTGGGTGGCGATACGGACGACTTGAATGCCGCGCTCGATAGCTTCTTTGAGTTCCTTACGAGTGCCGATGCCGGGAAGAAGCAGGGCGGCGATTCGGGCGCTAGTGACTGCATTGCGCGCTTCCTCGATCAAATCCATTTCGTTCGTGAGGGAAAATCCGTATTGGATCGAAGACCCGGCCAGCCCGTCGCCGTGCGTCACTTCGATGACGGGGACCCCGGCTTTGTCGAGGGCCTGCGCGACGGCCTGCACCTGATCGCAGGTGAACTGGTGCCGCATGGCATGTGATCCATCGCGGAGGGTAGTATCGGTGAGACGGGGGGCTTTCATGGTGTCAGGATTCAGGCGTCAGGTTAAGGGGCTTGGAGGAGATGGCGGGCGACGACTTCGCCGACCTGCCGGGCGGAGGCAGTCATGATGTCGAGGTTACCTGCGTAAGATGGGAGGAAGTCGCCTGCGCCGGTGACTTCGAGGAGCATGGCGACAAGGGTTTTCTTGCCGTCGGGTGTGTCGCGTATTTCAAAGACGGGTTCGTTCTTGAGACGGTAGCCAGGTACGTAAACCTGGACGGCTGTGACCATTTCTTCGACGGAGTCGACGATGGCTTGTTGGTCTACGCCGTCTGAGTCTAGAAGGGCATAAATGGTGTTTCGCATGAGGATCGGTGGGTCGGCAGGGTTGAGGATGATAATGGCTTTACCGCGTTTCGCGCCGCCGATCACTTCGAGGCCGCGGGCGGTGGTGAAGGTGAATTCGTCAATGTTCTGCCGGGTGCCAGGGCCAGCAGACAGGCTGGCAATCGTGCTGATCATTTCGGCGTAGTCAACGGGCGTCACGCGCGAGACGGCGTACACAAGTGGGATCGTCGCCTGCCCCCCACAGGTGATCAGGTTGACATTCGATTGGGCCAGGTGCGATCCCAGGTTGACCGGCGGGATCACGTAAGGTCCGCGTGCGGCGGGGGTGAGGTCAATCGCAATCCGCCCGGCTTCCTGAAGCATCTTCGCATGGCGGACATGCGCATAAGCACTGGTTGCGTCGAATACGATGCGGATTTCGGGGTCATCCAGGATGGGTCGGATGCCGTCGTGGGTGGCTGGGATGCCTAAGTCGCGCGCCCGCGCCAGGCCCTCGGAATGGGGATCGATCCCCGCGAGGAGGGTGAGTTCCATGGCACCGGGATCGCGCAGGATTTTGAACATCAGGTCACTGCCGATGTTGCCTGAGCCGAGAATGGCGACTTTGACTTTGCTGTTTGTGCTCATCGAAGGTCTCCTTACTGGCGGCGGGAGATCACGTAGGACTCATCCCAAAACCAAAGGCCGTTGTGTTTTTGCAGAACTTCCCGTGTCACATCGAGGTAGCGGCGGTCTTCGAGGACGGGTTCAAGACGGGCGTCCTCCACCTGGCCGACGTAGATGACGGCATTCCACGCGGCGAACAACGTGGAAGTGCCAATCGTTCGGGAAATTTCTTCGGGGAGGGTGTGCATATGGTAGCGGAAGAGTGAGCGTTCGTCGGAGTAGGCATTGAAGCGCAGGTTGTGGGCGGAGTTGCCGAGGGCTTCTTTGACCGCTTTCAGCATGTCATGGCGGTTGTGTTGGAATGGGTTTTCCTCTGGCCAGATGCCTTGCAAGATTTCCAGGCCGGGGTCATTTCCATGGGAATGGATGCCTATCAGACGTCCGCCGCGGCCGAGGCTGCGCGCGAGTGGAGCGACCACTTGTGAGGCTTTGAATTTGAGTCTGGCGCGTGCCCGGTAAGGTTGGGAGGCCAGGACAAGATCGTAGTCGGCCTGGGTACCGCCCCGACGTGGAATGAGGCTGTCGAGCATGAAGCGGTGATCATCGCGATAGATGACGAGCACCGCGGGCCTTTCATAAATGGGATTTCCAGTCTTGGGATGCGGCTTTGCGCGCCAGTTTTTCGAGAGGAAAGGGTTGAGGGCGGTGATTTGCTCCTCAAATTCGTGGCTGGTCGTGCCGGTGAGCGCGAGCTCATGCCAGGCCAGGCTGGTGGCAGCAACCATAGAATCGGGAACCAGCCAGGGGGCTTCGCGGTAATACAGGTTGGTCATGACCAGGATGGTCGCCGGATGTTCAAAGAAACGATCTGGCATCTTTTCCAGGGTGAGGCGAACGTCCTCTAAACTGATCTCCTTGCCGACAATGTAAAATGGGTATGTGGGAAACCGCCGGTGCATCGCCCGCATGACTCGTGCCAGTACCGTACCATCTCCAACCCCAGCATCGAATAATCGCACCGCAGGCGGGCGAGGGTGGATGTTTGCCAGCTCCATTGCAGTTCGCTGGGCGATCACCCACTTTTCAGAGCAGGTGTTGACGAACAGGAGGTATTTCTGGCGATTGTCGTAAAAGCGGAAAGCGCGTTGGTTCTCAATGGAACTTCCAGTACCATCATCGCTATTTACGATCATATTGGTGGGAGATTGAAGGGGAGAGAATGCGTTGGTCATCTTAGCGGTTTAAGCTATGGGGCATAGTACCCTAATCGCTCCGAAACGATTTTCGCCGTTCGCACAATCGCGTCCCGGTATTCCGTTTGCGAACGCCGGAAACGATAGGCCGGAATGGACATGCTGATGGCTGCGATGACCTGCCCGGTGTAGTTGTAAATCGGCGCGCCGACACAGCATAAATCAGGGAGGATTTCTTCCAGATCGTAGGCGTAGCCCTGTTTGCGGATTTTGACGAGCGCCTGGCAGAGTTCTTCCTCATCGGTGATGGTATTGGGGGTGAAGCGCGGCAGCCCTGCCGTCTTAATGATTCGTTTGACTTCTTTTTCGGGGCTATAGGCCAGCAAGACTTTTCCTAGTGCCGAGCAATGGGGGTAGAGGCGCGTGCCCAGGGAAGTTAACTCGACACGGACCGCTTGCTTGCCTTCGAGTTTATCGAGGTAGACAGCCTTGGCATCGTCCAGAACGGCGAGGTGAATCGTTTCCCTGTATTGGGCTGCCAGTTCTTCCAGCACCGGACGGGCTTCCTGGCGGAGTTCTGTGGTCGCCAGCAGCAATTCACTCATTGTGACCAGCCGCCAGCCGAGCCGGTAACGGCTGTCTTCGGTTTTGTTCAGAAAACCGATTTGGGCAAGCGAAGAAAGCAAATCATGTGCGCTCGATTTTGCCATTTTGAGCTTTTCGGCCACTTCACGTACACCCCATTCCGTGTGTTCTCGGTCGTAGAGCGCCAGGACTTCGCTTGCTTTCTGGAGGGTTTGG
>DATDOR010000048.1:0-2594 GCA_035293165.1 Anaerolineales bacterium
AAAAATGGTGTCCGCAGGGGGTGTACACCCCCTGCGGACACCATTTTTTCGGGTTCTTACCCCCTTCAGGTGGGAGAACTGAACGGTTACAAGCAATGAATTGTCCCCTAACTCGCTCGCTCGTTACAACCCAGATGAACGATTTAGTTTAGGGATAAATTAGTAATTCCGAAGAGATTATCATATCGCCTCCTCTCTATTTACAGATGAACCAAATCATTTTTTTGACACTTTAGTGAGATTGGAGTATTCTTAACCCAATGATGGCCCCTCAAGCCCTTCCCGACGACCAAGCTCTGATTGCACAGCTGCGCCAAAGGGATGAAGAGGCATTCATGGCGTTAGTCAAGCAATATCACACCTCCCTGGTGCGGCTTGCGAGTATCTATGTCAACGATGAATCGGTAGCCGAAGATGTCGCGCAGGAAACCTGGCTGGGGGTTTTGAAAGGTTTGGATCGTTTCGAAGGGCGTTCCAGCCTGAAAACCTGGATTTTTACGATCCTGACGAACCGGGCCAAAACCCGCGCTCAACGCGAAAAACGTACCTTGCCCTTTTCTGCCTTCCAAGACTCCGACTCCCTCGAAACGGGGGAGCCATCCGTTGACCCCGAACGCTTCAATCCCCCAGATGCGCCCGCATGGGCCAATCACTGGCTCTTCAAACCCACGCCTTGGGAATATTCCCCCGAATCAACGCTGCTCGCAAAAGAACTCCGCGCCCGTATAGAACAGGCAATCGCCGCTTTACCCCCTGGCCCACGCGCAGTTATCACCATGAGAGATTTGGATGGATGGGTTTCCGAGGAAGTGTGCAACGTTTTGGGAATCTCAGAGACCAATCAAAGAGTGCTATTACACCGTGCTCGCTCTAAAGTTCGACGAGCAATCGAAATGTATTTTGACGAGGCTATATGACCCATCATCCTTTAACCTGTAAGGAACTGGTAGAACTGGTTACCGAATATTTGGAAAACACCCTTCCATCGAGGGAGCGGATGCGGTTTGAAGATCACCTTAAGGGGTGTAGTGGTTGCAGAACTTATCTGGAACAGATGCGCCAGATGATTCAAATGGTCGGTCGTTTGTCTGAAGACTCCATTGCGCCAGAAACCCAAAAAGAACTTTTAAATTTCTTTCGAGATTGGCAACGCGAATCATAATTAACTTCTAGCCCACAAAAAAGTTCCGAGTTCGTGAGAAGCGAACTCGGAACTTTCTATTTAACCCAAATCCCTTCTCTAATCCCCCGCTACCGGCAGCCCCTCATACGGGCTGTACTCCTGCTCCAACTCACGGCGGAATTGCTGCGTGTACAGGCGGTAGTAGTGCCCTTTTTGCCGGATCAGTTCGGCGTGGCTGCCCATCTCGGTGATGCGGCCTTTTTCGATGACAAGAATCCGGTCGGCGCGCTTGATCGTGCTCAGGCGATGGGCGATGACGAAACTCGTGCGGCCTTTCATGATGCGCTCCATACCTTTCTGGATCAGCGCCTCGGTCAGGGTGTCTACTGAACTGGTCGCCTCGTCCATGATGAAGATGTCCGGATCTGCCAGGATGGCGCGGGCCAGGCTGATCAATTGCTTTTGCCCGACGGAGAGCAGGACGCCACCCTCACCGACCTCTTCGTCGTAGCCCTTTTCGAGGGTGGTGATGAAGTCGTGCGCCCCCGCCAGCCTGGCGGCGCGTTCAACGTCATTGTCGGTCGCGTTCAGGCGTCCGTAACGGATGTTGTCGCGGATCGTGCCGGAGAACAAGTGCGGGGTCTGGAGCACGATCCCGATCCTGGATTGGATGCCGTGCAGCGTCCAGTCAGTGTAATCCCGTCCGGCGACCCGGATCACACCCTGGCGGGGTTCGTAAAACCGCGCGACCAGGTTCACGATCGTGGATTTGCCTGCCCCAGTCGGGCCGACGAGGGCAATCGTTTCCCCGGCTTTGACGTGAAGGGTGAAGTCGTTCAACACAGGTTTGTCTTCTTCGTAGTAGAAGCAAACGTGGCCGAATTCGATGTCGCCGCGTAAAGAGCCAGGGTCGGTCGCCCCTTCCTTGTTCGTGATGTCAGGTAAGGAGTCGATGAGCGAGAAAACCCGTTCGGCGGAGGCGATGGAGCGCTGCATTTCGGCGAACACGCGGGCCATTTCCTGGACAGGGAAGAGCATGAAGATGACGTAGGAGATGAACGCCTGGATGCCGCCGATAGTGATGCCACCGACGCTCGCCTGCCAGCCGCCGTACCAGGCAATACTGCCGATGCCAATGGCGCTGATCAGTTGGACGACGGGGAGGAACAGCGCGGACAGCCACGCAGCCCGGAACGAAGCCTTGTACATCGGGCTGGTCAGTTCGCGGAATTCGTCCAGGTTGCGCTGTTCGCGACCTAACGCCTTGCTGACCCGAACGCCGGTGATGTTTTCGTTGTACGCGCCGGTAATCTGCGAGTTCAACTTGCGAACTTTGCGGTACTCGCCCAGTATATATTTCTGGAAGATGCTGGCGACGACGATCAGGATGGGGATGATGGTCAGAACGATCAGCGCCAGCCGCCAGTTGGGGCATCCTGGATACCTCCTGGGGTATCTTTGGCATCGGCTC
>DATDOR010000049.1:0-3207 GCA_035293165.1 Anaerolineales bacterium
GAGCCGATGCCAAAGATACCCCAGGAGGTATCCAGGATGCCCCAACTGACCAACTCGGCGATACGCTGGGAGTCGGACGTGACGCGTGACATGATCCACCCGACCGGGGTGCGGTCGTAGTAAGAAAACGACAAATCCTGCAAGCGGGCGAACATCTTCTTCCGCAGGTCGTACTGGATGCGTTCTCCCAATCCCCCGGCCAGCGCGATGAAGATGAACACACCAATTGCGGAGACGAAGATCAGCCCGCCGTAAATGGTCACGAGCCGGTACAGGGTTTCCGTATCCCGAGCGAGGATGCCCTCGTCAATGATGCGTTTACTGATGTAGGTGAATACGGCATCCAGCACAGACACACTGCTGATGGACAGCAGGAATCCCGCCAGCATTTTCCAATGCGGTTTGGCCTGCGCCAGGATGCGTAAGATGATTTGTCCGTTGAAACGGGTGTTGAATTCTTCTTCTTCGAATTCGTAGTTGTCGGTCATGGTTTACCTCAAGGTATTACACTCGCAATCTCCTTCTCCACCTCTTCCTCAATCCTCGCCTGTACGTCGAAGATGCGTCGGTAGATGCCGCCTTCGTCTTCGAGCAGGTCTTCATGCGTACCTTGCTGGACGATGTGGCCTTTGTCGAAGACAAGAATCTGGTCAGCGTGCATGACGGTCTGGATACGGTGGGCAATGATGAAGGTAGTGCGGTTTTCCATCAGGTTATCGAGCGCCTGCCGGATGGCGGCCTCAGTCTCGGTGTCTACGGAGGAGGTCGCGTCGTCCAGGATCAGGATGCGCGGGTTTTTGAGCAGCGTGCGGGCGACGGCGACGCGCTGTTTTTGCCCGCCCGACAGGGTGACGCCGCGTTCCCCGACCAGGGTTTTGTACCCCTCCGGGAAGGACAGGATCACATCGTGGATGGCAGCGGCCCGCGCGGCCTGGTACACTTCTTCGTCGGACACTTCCCGCCCCCGCTCGCGGGCGACGCCATAGGCGATGTTTTCCCGGATCGTGCGAGAGAACAGGAAAGGTTCCTGCTCCACGATGCCGATCTGGGAGCGAAGGTACGCGCGGGGGTAGTCTTTCAGCTCCGTGCGGTCGAGCAAAATTCGTCCATGCTGGTATTCGTAGAAACGGGGGAGCAAGTTGACAAGAGACGTTTTGCCCGACCCGGTCGGCCCCATGAGCGCAATCACCTGCCCCGGTTTGGCATGGAATAGGATATTGTGCAGGACAGGCGTGTTCTCGTCATAGGCGAAGTGGACGTTTTCGAAGATGACTTCGCCGTGCAGTTCGCCACGCGGGATGGTTGTGCCTTCGGTGAGCGGTTCGCGTTCCTGCTTGATGATTTCGGCGACGCGGCTGTAAGAGACAAGTGCTTCTGATCCCTGTACGATCAACCGCCCAAGGTTACGCATCGGCCAGATGATCCAGATCAGCATCCCCGCGTAGGCCAGGTAATCCCCGATAGTGATCGTGCCGTTGATCGCCATCAGTGCGCCCGTCGTGAAGCCACCGAGCATTTGCGCTCCAGCGACGATGTCGGTGGTAGGCCAGTAGGAGGCGTGCATCATCAGGAGTTTGATCCCACGCCGGAGTTTTTCTTTGTTTTCCACTTCAAATTTGTCCATCTCGTACTGCTGGCGGGCAAAGGCTTTGACGACGCGCACGCCGCTCAGGTTTTCTTGCAGGGTACTGGAGAGCTTCGCCTCCTGTTCCTGGTAGGCTTCGTAGGCTTTTTCGATCTGCTTGAAGAACCAGATCGAGACGGCGAAGATAGGCGGTAGGACGATAACGGAGATGAACGCCAGCCTCACATTGATAAAGGCGATGGCGATGAAGTTGATGGTGAAAAGCAACAGGATACGCCCCACGTCCAGAGCTTGTTGGAGGAAGAACCGCTGGATCGTGTCCACATCGGAGGTGGCTCGCTGGAGCAGTTCGCCCGTCTGGGTGCGGTCGTGATAGCTGAAAGTGAGCCGCTGGATGTGGTCGAAGAGGTAATTCCGCAGGCGGAGGGCGATCCCTTCGGCGGTTTGCGCGGCGAGCCACCCGCTCAGGAAGGTCGCGCCCCCTTCGAGCAGGGCAAAACCGATAAAGGCTAATCCCACCCAGGGGAGCAGGTTTAGCTGACTTTTCCCGATAACGTCGTCAATCAGGTATTCGACAAGCAGGAAGGTGGCGGTTTTCATCGCGGAGGCGACACCCGCGCTGGCCGTTGCGCCCAGGTAGCGTCCGCGGAAGCCTTGCATCATCCGCCACATGCCGACGAAGCGGTTTTCGTGGACGGCGTGTTTGAGGTCGAAGTCGGGAGTGTATGGGTTGTGGTTACTGTTGGTCATGATGTTTTCCGTCATAGGGGCCAGAGCCAGACCTGGCAGGTTTCACTCGATAAATTTTTGAAAGGATACTCTCTTGTTTAGGCAGGTATTCTCAAAAGTGTGACGAACAATACCTGCCAGGTCTTCAGGAAATAGAAACAAAAAATGCGTGAGGTGGTGTCCTCACGCATTTTGGATAGACGCAATAATGGTTAAGGAATCAACACCGTCTTTTACACAGAAGATACACATCTCCCGTGGTAAACACAAGGGCCGTTGGGATGAAATGGGAGCTGTTCATAAGTACAGTCTTTGAAAAAAAACAATTCCTTTTAGGGCTAGATAAACATCTTTCGGGAGTATATCATTGGGTTTGGAATTGCTCAAGGGTTTTGGCAAAAATCCCCAACTCAAGGGGGCAGCCACTTCAACACTAAAGGGACTGCCACCTGCATAGTAATCGGCTATCGGGAGTTTGCCCACTTTTGAAAGTAGCACAAGTCCGCGTGGCACGGGCAAGAGTTTCGCCGCCGACGCCATCGCCCATGAATTGGGCATGGGGATCATCCGGGCGAACTAGGCAGAAATTGAGTCGAAGTACGTGGGGGAAACGGGCAAAAATATCAAAGCCGCGTTCCAAAAATCCAGAGAAACGGGTGCCTTGTTATTATTCGATGAAGCCGATTCGATCTTGGGGCAGCGTTTGTCCAACGTCCGGCAAAGCACCGACCACGCGGTCAATCTCAGCTGCTCGGTGATGCTGTTGGAACTGGACCAGTTTTCTGGTGTGACGGTGTTTGCGATCAACCTGGCGTCCAACTACGACACCGCCTTCATCCGGCGCATATTGGGGGACTCGGAAGGGTTGGCGGGTAGCGATATTCTTAACACTG
>DATDOR010000050.1:0-4331 GCA_035293165.1 Anaerolineales bacterium
AAAAATGCGGGTTTGTGAAAGTCGGGGAGGATAAAGGATTTTCCAATGCGCGGGGGACAGAGGTGGAGGAAGTGGTCATGGAACTCAAGCAAAAAATAGCGCTCCATCAACCGGAGCGGAAGGATAACCCAATGACACAATTAAAAATCGCTATGAGCAACGACAAGAAGATCGCTCTCGTCGCTCACGATAACAAGAAACGCGATCTCGTGGAATGGGCCAGATTCAACCGCGATCTCCTGGCCCACCACGAAGTCTACGCCACAGGTACGACCGGTGAAATCCTGGAGACTATGCTTGGTTTCCCCATCCACCGGCTTCAAAGTGGCCCGTTGGGCGGCGACCAGCAAATCGGCGCAAAGATTGTGGCGAATGAAATTGATTTCCTGATCTTTTTCTGGGACCCACTCGAACCAATGCCCCATGACCCCGATGTCAAAGCCCTCTTACGCATGGCCGTGGTGTGGAATATTCCGATTGCCTGTAACCGCGCCTCAGCCGATTTTATGATCTCCTCTCCGCTCATGGACGGCGCTTATGATCGTCTCGTGCCGGATTACACGACCTACCGGACTCGCACGATCAACATGGACGAACCTATGGAATCCAGCAATGTTTCGGGCGATGATTCGAAATGAGTGATTCACAGCTCCTCCGCATCCCTTACCCCAGCACAACCACCCAACCTGAAAAAGCCTTCCTCCTCTACCTCCCCCAGGGATACGAGGACGCCACCCGGCACTGGCCTGTCCTTTTATTCCTCCACGGCGACGGCGAGCGCGGGGATACCCTGGACGACCTGGATTACCTGCTGGTGCTCGGCCCTCTCTACGAAGCGTGGATTCAAAAGCGAGACCTGCCCTTCATCATCATCTCCCCACAATTGGGACTTCTCGGACGCGATAAAGACGGTCCCGAATACCTGGCCCAACGCACACGGACAAAAATCCCCACCCGCCTTGAGCAGGGCGTCCCCATCCACATACCCGACTACCCCGCGCGGGAGATGGCCGGCGAGATGACCGGCGCGGTCGCTGCTGAAACCATTCCACCGCCTCACCCCCTCATTGAAAATAAAATGTGGGATCAAGCTGACCCGGACGTTATCCACATCTTGGATTTTGTTTTGGAACATTACCGGGTTGATCTGCAACGGGTGTACCTGACCGGCGTGAGCCTGGGTGGTTTTGGCGCCTGGCATTTCGCCAGCCGCTATCCTGAAAAATTCGCAGCCATTTTACCGGTTGTCGGGTTTGGCACCGTGGAGCAGGCGGAAATCATCGCCGAAGCAAGAATCCCCGTTTGGGTGTTTTCCGGCGGGCGGGATTTGACGGTGCAGACCCAGTACTTTTTCCCTGCAATGAAAAAGCTTGATGAATTGGGCGCGGATTTTCGTTTCACGACCGAACAGGACATGACCCACGATGTCTGGAACCGCACCTACGCGCGGGAGGATATTTATCGCTGGTTGTTACAGTACCGGAAATCGTAGCCTGCGAGTTCCCGAAAAAAAAGGTGTGCGTGGGGGGTGTACACTCCCCACGCACACCTTTTTTTTCGGCTATCCTTCTGACTGATGAGTAGCAATGCAGAGTCAGCAAATTGTCAACCAAATCTCAACCGGAGATCAAGCGCATGAAGGGGAAAAACCCTATGATGAAAAAAACCATTATAGGAGAAAAGCAAATGATAAAAAAACCGCTCTCGATCCTCTTTCTGGCCCTGATCCTGGCCGCGTGCCAGCCCGCCGCCGACAGCCCCCGGCAAATCGCCTCCTACCCCAGCGGGGGGGAGACCTCCCAATCTTATTCACCTCCCATCGGCATCCCTCAAACCGCCATCCTGGTTTACGACGCCAATCTTGATCTCACAGTCTGGAATGTGGAAGACGCTGCCAACAACGCCCTGCAAAAAGCGGCGGATTACGGCGGCTACCTCTCTTCTTCCAACTACTGGATTTCCAACGACCAAACCTACGCCACGCTGACCTTCGCCCTCCCCGCCGGGAACTACGACCGTGCGCTCAACGCTTTCAAACGCCTGGGGACTGTGACTCGTGAACAGGTTTCGGGCAAACTTTACCCCTCTTATTCCGGCCAGAGTGGGTGGGATTACACCTCCTACATCACCCTGAATTTCTTCCAGCGTTTTGAGACGGTCGAATGGCCCTCGTTGGCCGTTTCCGATGCGCGTCCCATGCGAACCTTTTCCGCCGCGTTTGGGGTTTTGGTTAGTTTGTTGGCCTTTTTGTTGGATGTAGCGATCTGGTTGACTGTTGTGGTTGGACCGTTTGTTTTTGTTGCGTGGGGGGTGAAGCAGGTGCTGAGGGGAAGGGGTGAAAAGGAAAAGGGAAGCGAAGTAAAAGCGAAGGAATAACAACGGGACTGCTACAATGTGGAACACCAGGGGACGTATCCGGCAAGCAACTTCAACCCATCGCTCACCGAAGAAAATATCGAAGGCGACGCTACTTTTATGTGGCGTGGAACCTTGCGACGTTTACCCGCTGGCGCGTATGTAATATTTCGAGAGGTGTCGGCTGGCCGGACCGGTTTGGAGCATTTTTATCCCGAAAAAGGTCCGTTCGTCCACATTGAGAATAGCTGAATTTGGGATGCAATCAAAGGTATAAAATGTGATATAGTCCCATCACCCACCAAACCCACTTAACCAAAGGAACTTCTATGGATGATTCTACCCGCATTACCGCACTGCAAATTAAAGTGGGCGAGCTGGAGCGCAAGCTCGAATTCGTCATGCAACATCTCAAACTGGAATATCGCGATGATCCGCTCCCTCCCGCCCTCGTTCAGGCTGCCAACTGGCTCAAGAAAGGGAACAAGCTAGAGGCGATCAAGGTTTACCAGCATATGACTGGGGCGGGGTTGAAAGACTCTAAAGACGCCGTGGAGGCACTGGAAAGGAAACTGGGCGGAAAATAAACGTGACCCAACTCTACATCATCCGCCACGGAGCCTATACCAGCCAGGACACGCCCCCCTACGACCTGGGTCTTTCGCCCGAAGGCGTCGTCCAGGCCGAAAAACTGCGTAACCGGCTGGCGAAGGACAACCTGGAACTGGATGTCCTGATTTCCAGCCCCTGGCCGCGCGCCCAACAGACCGCCGAAATCATCGCTCCCGCACTCAACCTGCCCATCCAGACCGACCCCGAAGTCGAAGAATGGCGCAATACCGGGGAGGGTGCCCTCAGCCCGGGGGAGATCATCGCCCGGTACATGGCGACTCCGCCCGACCGGAGGGCGTTCATCTCGCCAGGGGAGGGGTTGGAAACCTGGGGGCAGTTTGCCGTGCGGGTCTGCGCCGCCCTCCAGCGCATCATCGAACAATACAAAGAAAACAAGATTGCCATCGTCGCTCATGGAGGCGTGATCGAAGCGTCGTTTGCATATTGCCTGGGGTACAGCCCCTTCAACGCCGCGCCATTTATGATGATGCTCAGCCCGGACAACACATCGCTCACTCACTGGCGGCGGCTGCATCAGGTGAATATCTGGCGGCTGGAACGGTATAATGATGCGAGTCACTTGCGTTAAATTCAAAGGAGGCACATCATGCCCGAAAACGCCAAAGTTCCTCCTGAAACCCTCCAATTCGACTTTTGGCTGGGCGAATGGGATGTCGCCTGGGGCGATGATCAACATGGGAGCAATCATATCGTTCGCATTCTGGATGGGGCGGTCATTCAGGAAAACTTTGATGCGTCCCCTGCCATGCCGTTTCGCGGGATGAGCCTGTCGGTGTACAACCCCCGGCGCCAAAAGTGGCAGCAGACCTGGACGGATACCGGAGGAAATTACTGGCACATCCACTATACGCGTAAATCGTAAATGCCTATAACCATTGGAAATGCTACCCTCTCCTGCCCCGGATGCCGTGCCCTGCTCCCCGACATAGACGGCCCCACCCACCGCTACATCGGCGCATCCCCTGCCTGCTGGGGCATCTACACTGCCCTGACCGGAGGGGGCGAGCCACCGATGGCCCCCGCGCCGTCCAATACCTTGATCGTAGATGCTTACGCCGCCCAACATCCGGGCACACCCTCCCCACAGTCCATCCAATCCGTCGCGGTGCATTTGATTGCTCTGTATGGGGTGCTGGAAAAACACCGGGGGACGGTGGCAGGGTGGTATACCCAACATATCCGGTGATTGTATGGGCCAATGGATTCTCTTTCTCGGCGGATCGGCCAGCATCATCTACTTTTCCAGAGCCTCCCTCCTTGCCCCACAATCGCATGGGTTCTCTCGCTTTTTTGCCTGGGAATCGATCCTCCTCATGGTTGTCTTGAACCTGAGGCGTTGGTTT
>DATDOR010000051.1:0-4640 GCA_035293165.1 Anaerolineales bacterium
GTCTGAAGGGTTGGCGGTATATCATCTCGCAGCGATGGTGGATGATCATTTGATGGGCATTACCCACGTTTTCCGTACAGAGGAGTGGCTGCCCACGTTCCCGCTGCATGTCCACATCTACAACGCGTTCGGGTGGGAGCAGCCGATTTGGGTGCACCCGTCGGTGTTTCTGAAACCCAGTGGCAAGGGCAAAATGAGCAAGCGGGATACCGAGGCAATGGCGTTGGATGGGCAATCCATTTTCCTGACTGATTTGAAAGACTTGGGGTACATCCCCGAAGCGGTCATCAACTGGATCGCCTTGATGGGCTGGAGCTACGATGACAAAACCGAGTTCTTCACGCTGCAGGATTTGATCGAGAAGTTTGATATTGACAAACTCAATGCAGCGCCCACAGCTGTCAATTTTGATAAATTCGATTATTTCAATGGCGTTCACATTCGTGCGCTCCAACCCGACGATCTCGCCATGCGCGTCAAACCCTTCTTTGAGAATGCTGGGTATAAAGCCGATGACGAAACCTTGAAGCAGATTGCCCCCATCATTCAGCAGCGTATCCCCTCCCTGGACGAAGCCCCTAACATGGCCGGATTCTTCTTCAAAGAGACCGTCACCCCCGCGGTGGAAGACCTGATCCCGAAGAAAACTACTCCCGAACAAGCCCTGGCCGTCGCCCGTCGCGCGCTGGAGATTCTCGAACCGCTCCCTGAGATCACCCACGACAACGCCGAAGGCCCCCTCCGCGCCCTGGCCGAAGAACTGAGCCTGAAAGCGGGGCAGGTGTTCGGTGTCTTGCGCGTAGCCATCACTGGGCAAACGGTCAGCCCGCCATTGTTTGAGAGCATGGCGATCATCGGGCGCGAGAAGGTGCTGGTGCGGGTGAAGGCGGCGGTGGAAATGTTGGAAAACGTAAAACGTGAAGCGTAAAGCGTGAAACTGGACGAATCTCACCCCGTTTGGTAAAATGCCCACCGCTTGGAAATGCGGGCTCGTCTAATGGTAGGACAGCGGACTCTGGATCCGTATGTAGAGGTTCGAATCCTTTGCCCGCAGCTTTTTGCGACATGCAACTCTTAACCCCGGCCAGATTTTGGTCGGGGTGATTTTTTAGATGTTGGGAGGTAAAAGTATGGATCATTAAAGCCAGACGCCAGGGAGAGGAGGGCACTGAGATAGGTTCTAACCACACCACACCCCCAGAGCTGGAAACCCGCCGATTCCAGAGATATTGTGTAAACACTGTTTTGGTCAACAGTAGTATGAACACCCGAAAAAAAGGTGTGTTTGGGGGTGTACACCCCCAAACACACCTTTTTTTCGGGAATCTCGTTGTTCACACTTTCGTTGACGAATACAATATTGTGTAAACACCGTGCAAAACTAGTATAAAATAAGGAGGAAACGTAAATTCAGGAGTACGCTATGGAAACCGGCCTCGGCCTCCCCAATACGATTGCCAACCTGAAAGGGGAGATCCTCCTCGAATGGATGCGCTGCGCCGAGGAAGGTCCCTTCTCATCTGTCGCCGTCCTGGACCGGGTGTTGTATGACAGCTACGACCCGATGGCGACCCTGGCCGCGGCCGCAGCCGTGACCCGGCGGGTGCGCCTCGCGACGATGATCGTCATCGGCCCCCTGCGGAATACCACGATTCTGGGGAAGACGGCTTCGACCATTCATGCCCTCTCCGGCGGACGCTTCACGCTTGGCATCGCTCTCGGCGCACGCCAGGATGACTACGACGCCACCGGCACACCCTACCACACGCGCGGCAAACGCCTCAACGAGCAGCTCCACGACCTCCGCGCCCAATGGGACGGAGGAAGGGGACTTCCTGACCAAATCGGCCCGCGCACGGAAACCCCACCCGAACTCATCGTCGGCGGGTTGAGTGATGTGACCTTTGGCCGTGTGGCCCGCTACGCCGACGGGTACATGCACAACGGCGGCCCCGCGCACATTTTCGCCCGCATGGCCGCCAAAGCCCTCGCCGCCTGGGAAGATTATGGGCGTCCAGGCAAGCCGCGACTGGTCGGGATGGCGTACTTTGCGCTGGGGGATGAAGAAACTGCCGAAGCCGGGCGTGATTACCTGCGCGATTATTACGCCTTCACTGGCCCGTTTGCGGAGCGGATCGCACAGGGCTTGCTGACCACCCCGCAAGCGATTGTCTCCTTCCTACGCGGGTATGCAGACGCAGGGTGTGATGAGCTGGTGTTGTTTCCGACTTCAAGTGAAATAGAGCAATTAAACAAATTAGCAGATGTGGTCGGATGATATAATTACAATAACGAATTCAGATGATGAAGGTGAACCTATGAACACCCCGGCAATTGCTACTGTTGTCAAAATGTTAGAAACACTGCCTGAAGAAGCGCAGACTCGCGTTTCTGATCATCTACGCGAATATATTCAAGAACTACAAGATGAAATGAAATGGGACGCGCTATTTCGCAAAACCCAGGACCAACTTGCTAAAGCCACGGAACGCGCAGATGAGGAAATCGCGGCTGGAAAATCTGAACCGATGGATTTCAGCCGTCTATGAACTCTGCAACCCTGCCATCCTTTTGGAAGGCCTATGAGAAATTGGACGAAAGTATCAAAGCGCGCGCCCGGCGCGCTTTTGAGTTATGGCAAGAAAATCCGTTTCATCCTTCCTTACATTTCAAATGTGTCCATCAAGTGAAACACAGCTGGTCAGTCCGTATCACGTTAGATTGTCGCGCAGTCGGGAAGTTAGAAGGAGATACCGTTATCTGGTTTTGGATTGGGAAACATGACGAATACGAGCGGTTTTTCTCATGAAATAAGCCTGCTAACGGATGTGGGGTGTGATGAGCTGGTTTTGTTTCCGACTTCGGGGGAGGTAGAGCAGTTGAAACGGTTAGTAGATGTTATAGGATGATATAATTTTTTTCACTTGAAAGAGCCAAATTGAGAAGGTGTCTTATGCAAACGAAGAAATTTGTCAAAGAAATTGTCAATGGTGAACCCTACGAGTATGCTCCATTAGGGGAATATGTTGTGCGCGCGCCGGGGATTTGCGGTGGACGTCCTACATTCAAATACACCCGCATCGAAATCACAGGCACGTTTGAACGTTTGGCATCCGGGGAAAAATTAGAGGACATTGTGGCAGGATACCGCGAACGAGTTCCAAAAGAAGCGATTCACGAAGCAGTACGTTTGATCACCTCTCAGTTTATTGACACTTTGCCCCGTTTAGAACCCGCCTGATGATCGTTTTGGACGAGCAACTATTAGGCCGCGACCTGGAACGTGAAATCGCGAAATGGTATCCAGGCGCGGTCTGTTTTATTACCGATTTGCGTCCTGGCAGTGTTATCAAGGACGATGCAATCCCCAAACTCCTACTCCAAGAGAAACAGCCCATATTCATAACAATCAACGAGCGCGATTTCTGGCGAAAAATTTCTCTCAACTCGCGGTTCTGCATTATTTGTTTCGCGTTGCCAGATTCTCGTGCAGTCGAAATTCCTTCCCGATTACGGGCATTATTCCAACATCCATTATTCGATTCAAATTCCAAGAGAATGGGAGCCGCAATTCGAGTCGCAGAACAAAGTATCAGCTATTACACAGTTAAACGGAAAACAATAGTAACCATTGATTGATGAAAGGCGAAATAATGACCGACCCGTTCTTACGTGAGTATGGCAAACTGAATTGGATGACATGGAAATATACAGCTGGAAATCTGTCATCTCTCAAAAGTGTATGCCGCCCATCCCTCCAGAACATGGTGTTTATTTGATGCGAGCACCACACCAGCTTGGCAGAGTTCATGGGTCATCGAATATTATATACATCGCTCAATCTGGGGGAGGAAAGCGTGGGGGTAATCAAGGCATCGGCCCAGGGAAGGGTAATCCAGGACGCTTGTTTAACACCCGAAGTGCAGATGAAAAGGTTCGTGAGAAAATTGAAAGCCTCTTCCCAAATGAGGAATTCACTATCGAATGTTATTTCACAGAAAAAGGTGAAGATCCGGAAAAAGTCGAGACGAAGCTATTATAGGCTTATCTGCAAACATATTACGAATTACCACCAGCTAATCACAAATCCGTGAGGTTTTAATAAAAAAATGTAGCGGTTTTTCAGAAAAACATCTCCATGAAGATTTTAATCCTCGGCGGCGGCCCCGGCGGTCTCTACGCTGCCATCCTCCTCAAAAAAGCCAACCCCCAACACGACATCCACATCGTGGAACGGAACCCCGCGGGCGCGACCTATGGCTGGGGCGTCGTCTTCTCTGACCGTACCATCAACACTTTCCGTGAGGCCGACTTTCCCACCTACGAATGCATCACAAAAGAATTCGTCACCTGGACGGCCATAGACATCCATTACAAGGGCGAAATCATCCGCGCCGGCGGCCACGACTTTGCGGGCATGTCCCGCCGCCGCCTGCTTCAAATCCTCCAGGAACGCTGCCGTGAACTTGAAATCCAGATGACCTTCGAGAAGGAGGCTATCCTCCCCGAAATCCCACCCAATAACAATTACCCATTAACAAATAACAATTATCAATTACCTCCCCCCCTACATCCCAACACCCCTACACCCCAATCTTCTTCTGAAACTCTGCTCGATAAAATTTCCAAAGGCCGCTCCT
>DATDOR010000052.1:0-4222 GCA_035293165.1 Anaerolineales bacterium
GATTTCCGCACCCAGTTCGGTGATACGATTTTGCAGGGCGGTTTCGTCAATCAGGATTTCTTGAAGGAAATCGGTGTAGGGCTGCATAGTCCAATCACTCTCTTGGGACGGCATGGCACTCACGGCAGCGGGCTTCGTACATTTCCTGGGCGCCGACGATGATGATAGGGTCGTTGTAATGGGCAGGGCTGCCGTTGACAAGCCGTTGGGTACAGTAAGCGGGCTCGCCGCATACCATACAGATGGCTTGAAGTTTATCCACTTGATCGGCCTGGGATAAAAGGAGGGGCATAGGGCCAAAGGGTTCGCCGCGGAAGTCCATGTCCAACCCGGCGACAATGACGCGTACCCCTTGCGCGGCAAGTTGGTTCGCGATTTTGGCGATTTCGTGATCAAAGAACTGGGCTTCGTCTATGCCGACGACTGTGGTTTCGCTGTCTAAATGTTTGAGGATGTCTTGAGAGGTGTCAATAGGCAGCGCTTCATAGACATTCCCATCATGGGATGCGACTTTTTCGACAGCATACCGGTTGTCAATAATGGGTTTGAAGACCTGCACTTTCTGCCGGGCAATCGTCGCGCGGCGCAGCCGGCGGATGAGTTCGTCGGTTTTGCCGCTAAACATGGAGCCGACAATGACTTCTACGGAACCGTGATGGTGTTTCATGCCGCCCATTCTACCATCAAACAAACGGCTCCTGGAGAACTCCAGGAGCCGTGATGAATTTAGGAAGGAGGAAGATCTACTTTTCCAGTGTCAGGCGGGCGGGGAGATGGTACACAAGCCCTTCGTTAAAATTAACGGTAATTTTAGCATTACCGCCTACTGTGACCGCACCGGCGATCAACTGGGTATTGAAAACTGCGTCAGCTGTACCACTGATGTCTACCGTGCTATCCGGGTTTGCAGCAAAAATAACACCGGTATAGGTTGAATTTGAATTCCCTGCCAGACTAATGCTCCCATCATTGCTCTCTGCCATATAAATCAACATGCCCTTTACACCATCTTCCGGATCAACGACATAGGTAGGCGCACTAAAAACGGCAGGGTCTACATTACCACCAATGGAGATGTTCCCATCTTCCATGTAAATGGTGACTCCATCTGCGGTGATCGAACCACCAGTGGCATTAAAGCTGCCATTGAAACAATACAGTCCAGGCATCATCACAAGCGCATCATTCCCGTTGACGGTAATGCCAGAATATTTTCCTGGGTAGATAGTACCACCATTGGTAGGCCCTGATACATAACTCGTACCAGGAAAGGCATCATCACATTTCGGTTCAGAGAACAAGAGCGCCCAAGACGGCAGGGGTTCGGGTTGTTCAGTCGGGGGCCAGGGCGAAATGCTGCAACCAGCACCGCTACATCCGTAGGATGATCCATAACCAATATCAGCGTAATTATTACAGACAGGGTTGTCAGGGTCTATTGGGTCTTCACATACTATTATATCCACACTACCATTTCCTTGAAGGCAGGTGTTTGAAAGGACGCCATTGCCATCAACGTATACAGAACCGCCGCCGCCGCCGCCATTGAAAAAGATACCACCTGGGTTGGCCCCTGTACCACATCCATCTCCAAATGCATAAATGGCGAATCCAAAAGCAAGCGGCATCCGGGGGCGCACCCGGCTGATCGCCTGAATCGTATTCTTCACCACGCCGCCATAGGCAAAATGGAGAAAAGAAGTATCTACTTGCGAGGTGAATTCGGCAGTCGTATCCACATATTTATCCACGTACAGTCCAAAGTCCTCGCCGTTTTCACAATTCGTATAAATGGTAGTAACCAGTTTAGCGGTGGTTGTGATGGGATATCCATTGGCAGCTGCCTGCTGGGCGGCTTCGAGTTCTCCAATTTCCATGACCGGGGCAATGGCAGCGCAATCCCAGTTCAAATAATTTATGTTATAGCCCTTTTGGTAATCCTCCAGGGTATTCGCAATGCGAAATCCGCCGGCGAGAACAGCGGCATCCCCGGCATTTTGCGAGCCGCGCCGGTCAGCCCAGATAAGGCCGCCGTCAATGGCCAGAGCAGTAAAAGCCAGCAAGCCAACCATCACCATCACCAGGATCACCAATACCTGGCCATTTTCAGAAGAAAATTGTTTTGGTTTCATTTGGGTACCTCCATTACGATAAGTTCGTATCTCAAAAAAAGCCTGTTTCGGACAAACAAAATAATTTTTAAGTAACTGCTCAGACTAAGGTAGAGGAACTTCCGAAAAAAAGGTGTGCGTGGGGGTGTACATCCCCACGCACACCTTTTTTTCGGATTATTTCAACTCTGGGCTGAGTAGTTACATTTTTAATATATATATTATATAACGGTATATGTATGTAATCGATTCAGAGTTCGTGAAATCGTACTGAACAAAAAAGACCTGGAAAACCAGGTCTGCTAAAGAAATTCATAGTGCTTTGGTAACCTGGCAGTCATAGTTGTGCGACACAACTTTAGACCCATAGCTTTGCGCCACCGGTTTTCACCGGATTTGCCTTTTTCAACGATCTTATTTTGTTAAGTACCAATCAACGAAATCAATCCTATTGATATTCATTGTAACAGGCATTGTAAAAGTCGCAACCCCCCATAAAGTCATGTGGTTCTTCCGTTTTTAGTGGGAACCCCGTTAATTACGGTAGACCCAGTCATGTCATATGGGTTATAAAAAACGGCCCTCTTTCTAGCGGAGGGCCGTTGGCTTTATTCATGCACCACTTCCCCCTGCATCATGACAGAAAACTTCAACCCATCCGGGCCACGATCCGCGCGGATGATGTCCCCTTCGTGGAACTCGCCGGAAAGGATGGAGAGGGCGAGCGGGTCTTGCAACTCGCGCTGGATGGCGCGTTTGAGCGGGCGACGACTCCGGCGATCTCTTCGGCGTCCACTTCTTCTTTGAGCAGTGCGCCATCTGCCTGAATTTGTTTGATGCGTTTTTCCTGCTCGGCCAGTTTGGTTTCCAGTTCACGGAGCGTGCCGTATTTCAGGCGGGCGACTTTTTCGAGATCAGCGGCGCGTTCCGCGCTTCCGGCGATTTTCGTCACGATTGCGGGCACAACCCCCTCTTCGTCGCGCAGCAAGGCCAACAGTAGGTGCGCTGGTTCGATGGCCTGGTGGTTCAAATCCTGCGCCAGTTGTTGGGCAGTGTAGGCTCTTTGGGATTTGCCGTGGTTGCCTCCCCGCCGATTCCTAAAGAACCGGAATGTAAATCGTTGTTTCCCCGGTATGGTTATGGTATGATCGGTTACGGTCAGATGGGGCAAAAGGCTGACTAATTTATTCATTGATTAGAAGGTATTATGGACGACGACAAAATTACCATTATCGAAGGCCCACCCCCCACATTCGAATTGCCCAACCAGGGATGGGCGTATGGTGTCAGTGATAGCTCGACCCTGGCGGGGATAGCCCTGACAAAAGTACGCACGTTCAACGGCCACGTACTGGTGGAGCGCTGTTACAAAGCCTGGCAGAAACAACAATCCATCCATCTGGAATTTCTCACCCCTGATGGGTTGCACCAACAAGCCCAAATTGTGGCTGCCCGGAATACGAAGGTCACGGAAGGGGATTTGTTGATGTTGTGGGTGCGCCTGCCCACCGAAAACCTGGAGTTGGAAATTGGCTACGAAGACGATGATGACGACGTGGCCAATGACGATGATTTGAACATGGATATTTTCTAATGGCTGACGAAGTCATTTTGACCGACCTGAAAGATGGCGTGCTGACCGTCACGCTCAACCGCCCGAAGGCGAATGCTTTTACCACAGACATGGCGCAGACCCTGACGAAGGTGTTCCGCGATGCCGGACGGAACGACGCCGTGCGCGTGGTGCTGCTGACCGGCGCGGGGAAAATCTTCAGCGCTGGTCAAGATGTGACTGAGTTCGGGCAGGGGGAACGCGTCTCGTTCCGCGCCCACCTGCAACGGACGTACAACCCGCTGATTGTGCAGATGCGCCAGCTCGAAAAGCCGGTGATCGGGGCGATCAACGGAGCGGTGGCAGGCGCGGCGCTGGGTATTGCCCTGGCGTGTGATCTGCGGATCGCGGCGGATAGCGCACGGTTCGTTGTTGGTTTTTCGGGCATTGGCCTGGCCCCGGACTCGGCAGTCTCACTGATGCTGCCGAAGTTGATCGGGCTGGCGCGGGCGGCAGAGGCCGCATTTTTGAACCAGCCCATCAGCGCAGAACAAGCCCT
>DATDOR010000053.1:0-6728 GCA_035293165.1 Anaerolineales bacterium
TCCAACGGCCACGAGGGCGGGGCGGGCCTGCGGGAGCATGACGTAAAGAAAGGTTTGGAAGGGGTTCGCCCCGTCTATTTTCGCGGCATCGTCTAATTCCAGGGGAATGGTCATAAAGAATTGACGGAGGAGGAAAACATCGTAAGCATTGGCAAAGAAGTTAGGGATGATGAGGGGGAGAAGGGTATCCACCCAACCGATCTTTTGGAAGAATACGTAAAGGGGAATGAGCGTGACCTGCCGGGGGAGCATGATGGTAGAGAGCAGTACAAGAAAGAGAATGTTCAGCCCGGGTGCTCGGAAACGAGAAAATCCGTAAGCCACGAGGGAACAGGACATGAGCATCCCGGCCATGCCGAAGAAGGTGACGAGCAGGGTGTTGACGAGATATTTGTCGAAAGGAACCTGCGTGAAAGCTTCTTTGAAGTTTTCCCAATGCAGTTCGACGTGACGAAGTGCGGTTTGGTTGGCGATAACGAGTTCGTATTCTTGCTCGGGATTCGCTGGGTCAATGAAAATTCCCTTCCCTTCAGGCCGGTTTTTGATGAGGGCCATTTGGGTGGTCTGGCCGTCTTGGGTAACTTCGTAGAGCGGTTCCTCCTTGCCGTTGACTTCTACGGTGGTCGTCTCCCACGGGATGAGGGGGGGAGGGGAGGCGCGTAGTTGGTTGCGTGATTTGAGTGCGGTGGAAATCATGAAGAGCAACGGGATCATGATAATGACCGCGCCCGCCGCAAGGATGAAGGTGGTCATACTTTTTGCGAGCAGGTCTTGAGCCTTGATACCCGTGAAATATTTTTGGCGGAAGGATGCCCGGTCAGTGAGTGAAGTCATTTTCTCACCTCACCTTCGTAGAAGACCCACATAGGGGAAGAACGAAACACCAACAGAGTCACGATGAGTACGATCACGAATAAAACCCATGCCAACGCAGAGGCATAACCCATATCAAAAAATTTGAATGCGTTGTGATACAGGTACAGGTTATAGAATAAAGTAGAACGTACAGGACCACCATTCCCATCGGTGGCGACATAGACTTCAGTAAAGTAATTGAATGCGCCGATCAAACCTAATACCAGGTTATAGAAAATGACCGGGGTCATCAATGGGATGGTCACGTTCCAAAACCGCTGCAAGGAGTTGGCGCCATCAATTTTTGCGGCCTCATAGAGGGTAGTGGGAATGCCCTGTAATCCAGCCAGGTAGATGATCATACTGCCCCCGACACTCCAGAGGCTCATAATCACGAGGGAGGGCACAGCCCAGGCAGGGTCTTGTAGCCATCCCGGCGGATTGGCAATGCCGATACTTTCCAAAAAGGGGTTGAGAATCCCGATCCGGGTGTTGAAGATCCGAACCCATAACAATGCCACGGCAACACCGGCGATCACCGAGGGGAGAAAATACATCGTCCGCCAAACATTAACACCTGGGATTTTTTGGTTCAATAAAACCGCAATCGCAAATCCGATGATGAGGTTCAAGGGCAATGCCAGGATTGCAAAATTGATCGTAACTTTGAGCGAGTGCCAAAAAAGTGGATCATTCAGGGCTAATTTGATGTAATTACCTAACCCTCTCCAAACCGGTGTATCCACGATGTTATATTTGGTAAAGGAATAATACAGTGAAGCCGCCATCGGCCCCACGGTAAAGATCAAGAAGCCAACGATCCATGGGGATACAAACAAATAAGCCCAAATCGACTCGCGTTGGGAGAGGGTTAATTTTTGGGGGATAGATTTCATCGCCGGGAAAAGGATAAGCCCGAAAAAAGGTGTGGCAAACTCTGTTTGGTGGGGGTGTACACCACACGCACACCTTTTTTCGGGGAATGTCCTCGCTTATGAGTTTTTATTGATTTTGCCAATATTCGTCCAGGATATTTTGAACCTCGGTATTGGCCGAATCCAGGACGGATTGAGCGTCCGTATTCTCGCCTGAATAGATGTTTTCCATAGCGAAGTTCATTGTATCTTCGATCTTGCCCCACTCAGGTACCCAGGATTCGTGCTGAGGATAGTCAAGATAGTCAATGGCGGTGAAAACTACATCCAGATCGAGCGCAGGCCACGTAGAACCCAAAACTGTACGGAACTCACTTTCCACTGACCGGCGGGCAGGAATACAACCGTAGATCAGACAAACGTCGGAGATGTGTTCGGGGCTGGTGAGCCATTTCATCACTTCCCAGGCGGCTTCTTTGTTTTCAGCGGCTTCGGGCATGGTGAAGTTGTCCGCATGGATGGTGGCGACTCGTGTCCCTTTGTTGTTGAACGGAACAGAAGCGATGTCGTATTCAAAGGGCAAATCCACCAGACCTTCGGGGAAGAACCAGGTGTGACTGTGGAACATCGCAACCAGGCCACCGCCAAATGGGTCACCGCCGACGGCATAGTACGCTTCCTGTCCGGTTAGATCGGGAATAAATCGATCTTTCCAGATGCCATCGCTGATCCACTGGAGGCCGAAGATCCATTCGGGCGAGTTCGCGACCGCCGTCTTGTAGTCATCCGTTGTCGGACGCCCGACGTTCTCTCCACCCCAAAATGCCATTGCTTCCCGGCCACTGGCCCACGAATCATCATAGCCCCATTGCACGATATTTTCCGGGTCAAAATCGGGCGAAGCGGCGTTATTGCCGTTTGCATCTAATGTCAATTGCATCGCGACTTCACGTAATTTGTCGATAGTCCACGAGGTGTCGTTGTAATCATGGGTGGGATAATCCAGTCCTGCGGCATCGAACAAGTCTTTGTTGTAGAAGATAAACGAGGGGTAAATTCCAAGCGGTAAACCAACGTTTTTGCCGGGAAATTCGTTCAACTGCAAGACCGGCCCGTAAAAGTCGCTCATGTCATAAGCATCCTTTTCCAATAAAGATGTGGTATCGGCCCAGGTATCTAGAAATTGGGAGATGGTCGAGGTGCCGTTCGGGCCAACCAATTGCGGTGCGTTGCCACCAGACACCATTGCCAGGTAACGTTCTGCAGCTTCATCGTGGGGGACAATCAAAAATTCTACTTCAATGTCATTGTGGGAACTGTTGAACTCGTCTGCGAGGGCCTCTTGTGCAGTGATCTGGTCGGGGTCTGTGCCGGTTCCCATGCCGATGAAGATGACGACTTTGGCTTTTTCACCTGAAGTGGTTTCACCACCGGTGCTTTCTTCACCAGGGGTCGGCTCGGATTCTTCGCTCGTTGGCGTGGCTTGAGAGCCGCCACATGCCGCTATGATGAAACTGGCGATCCATAAAACACTAAATAGTAGGATAAAGGTTTTTCGGTTCATTTTCATTTCTCCTGATGGGTTGGTAATAGATAAAGGAATTGGATTTTCAAAATTAACAACTTTTCGATCAGGCACCTCCTAAGCATCATCCGGGTTGCCACATGAACGGCGAATCACCAGTTCAGTCGGCAACAATATAAGAGGGTCAACTTCTTCGCCCTCAACCAGGCTGATTAAATGTCGGACAGCTTCGTATCCCGCCGTTTCGATGGGAGCACGTACGGTGGTCAACGGGGGGGATAAAAAACGGGAATGGGGGACATCATCAAAGCCGACGACGGCGATCTGATCGGGAACGGCGACCCCGCCTCGCCGGAGTGCGGCAAGTACTCCCGCAGCGGAATCGTCGTCCGCGGCGAAGATTGCATCCATTTTCACCCCTTCGGCCAGCCATTCCTGGACAGCAATTTGAGCAAGCTGTTCGTCGAAGCCCCCCATTTTGACGAGATCAGGGTTAAACGGGATACCATGCGCGGTAAGCGTTTCCCGGTAGCCCAGTTCGCGCCAGTAGGCATCTTCCGTGTTTTCCGGGCCGGTTAAGAAGGCAATTCTACGATACCCGCGCGTTTCGATCAGATAATCCATCATTCTGCGAACCCCGCCCTTGTTTTCAAACGTCACACAGGGAATCGCCACTCCCTCAGGCGGGGATTGGTGGAGCAGCACCATCGGAAAACCCAACTGATAGAGATGAACCATCTCCGCTTCGGGTAGACTGTCCGTAAAAATCAGGAGGCCATCGGTGTTGTGCTCACCGAGCGCGCGGGGATGACCTTCTTCAGGCAAGTTTTGAGTGGCGTAAATGAGCAAATCATAGCCCCGTTCTCGCGCCCCGCGTTCGATGCCGCGCAACATCGGAGGAAAAAACGAACCGCTGATAGTGGGGAGTAGCAGGCCAACCGTATTCGTCTTCCGGCTGGCAAGCTGGCGTGCAGCAGCGTGGGGAGTAAAACGTAGGGTTTCAATGGCTTCTCGAACGCGCCGGATGGTTTCATCGGCAACCGGAGCCGTATTATTCAGGACACGGCTGACGGTGGAGATGGAGACACCCGCGAGGCGGGCGACATCGGCTATCGTGGATCGGGGAGCGGGGTTGAGGTTCATTGGACGGGGAGTGAAAACGCTTTCTGAAAGCGTTTTCATTGTAGAGGGTTTTTCGAGATGAGTCAAGAGCGTTCACGAATGATAAAAACCGCACCTAAAATGGATTGGGTGCGGTTCTTTGTTCAAATGCCCCCACCGCGACTCGAACGCGGGTCTCTGGCTCCGGAGGCCAACGCTCTATCCACTGAGCTATGGGGGCAGTGTGAGGCATTTTACCATGCACCATAAAGATTGGGATTAAGTTATAACGTAATTGCTCAGGCAAGAAAGAAGGTTCCCCGAAAAAAAGGTGTGTGTGGGGGTTGTACACCCCCACACACACCTTTTTTTCGGTCTAATCCCCTTCCCGGCTAAGTAGTTACGTTAAAACAAATCAGGGGGTCGGTGTTGGGCTGGGGCCTGGTGTCGGTGGCGCTTCTGTATAAAATCCCTGCCGCCCGCGAAATTGAAAATAATTCACCTGCCCAGGTAAAATATCCATATGCCAGTCCCAAAGTGTTCCCAAATAAGAAATCTCCATCACATACTTTCCCGCCGGTAAATCCCCTACCACTACATTTTCCTGGTAATAGGGATCTTCGTTAACATCTTTCATCGAGCCATAGGTAATTCCTTCCCAGGATTGTCCCGTATCCAAATTACGGATCACAAACCCCTTACGTTCCAACAATTGTCCGCCCGTCCCCATGATCCTTGCCACCAGCACTCCCCAACCCTGCGGCGGTGCAATCCACAATTCCGGATTTGTCGTCCGGTAAAAAAAATTCTCCCCAATCCGCACTTCAAAATGTAAATGCACTCCCGTTGTAAACCCGGTCTCTCCTACCAGGCCAACTTGGTCGCCTGTCGCCACATATTGCCCACGAATGACATCTACCTGCGACATATGCGCGTAAAGCGTAAACAATTCTTGTCCCTCCCAACCAAAATCATGCCGGATGACCACCGCAAGCCCATATGGATCATCCGGCGATTCCGGCCCGGAATAAAACCCATACCCCGCCCAAACCACCTTCCCTGACCCCGCAGCCATTACCGGTGCGCCAAACTTCGCGGGAATATCCACCCCGCTGTGCGTAACCCCTTCAAAAAACACGCCTCCATACCGGTAGTTCGGATCAGGCCAGTTTCGCTCGTTTGCGCCAATCGGACGGACAAAATAGAAATGATCATGCTCCGTTGGCGCCCAGGGTACAGGGTACAAAGGCGGACGCCAGGCTGAAACCGGCACTACTGCCGCAGTTGGAAAGGTAAAACGGAAAGGTGTCGGCGTTTCGCCAGGGGCCAGGGTGGGTCCTGTCAGAGGGTTTTCTGGAAAATTTTCGGATAGGGGATCTGCCGTTGACTGAGCAAACACACCCTCCCCCGCGAGGTCATGGGTTGCAGACATCGGCTGATTGACCTCAATCAGAGATCGTATACTGATCCCAAACGCGATCCCGGCGACAATGACAAACGCAATTAAAAAGACGATTAGTCTTCGTTTCACAAACTCGATTATACATAAGAAACCAAACTACATGGTTTCTCATTCATTGCGTTTATAATCGCTTCCATGCGTATCCTTGCTGTTGACCCCGGAGAAAAGCGGATCGGCCTTGCTATCAGCGACCCGACAGGAACCATCGCTAACCCATTGACCGTTCTGAACCACATCTCTCGCGATAAAAACGCTGTGCGGATAGTCGAAATTGCCATAGAACGCGACGTAGAAAAAATTATCATCGGCCAGGCCCTCCGGCCAGATGGAGAAAGCACCCTATCGTCCCGCCGCGCAGCCCGACTGGCAGGCGCGATCCGTGCCCGGGCGCACCTCCCTGTCGAACTATGGGATGAGACCGGCAGCACCAAAACGGCGCGGGAAGCCCGGATCGCGATGGGTGTCTCTCGGAAAAAGCGCGGCGGCCATCTGGATGAGATTGCAGCAACCGTGATTTTACAGTCCTATCTGGACTACATTCGGGGTGAAGACTCAGAGTAGAGCAATGTCTCGAACACGCGCCTTTCTTGGTTTGATCTTCCTCCTCGCAATCGTCGTCTGTCTAATCGGCGTTGCAACAGCTGTGAACATCATCCCACAACAAGCCGAGGCCATTTTTGGACCGCCAACCGCCAACCTCAGCCCAATACAACAGTTCACGCTTTCTCTTTCCTTGTTGAATGATGCCGATACGCTAATTGAGCCTGCAAAGACTCCTGGCGAGGAGGTGACTTTCGTCATCGAACCCGGCGACCCGACCCATACCGTTATCCGACGGCTCTCCGAAACCGGGCTAATCACGGATGCCGTAGCATTTCGGAACTACCTGATCTACACGGGAATTGATACT
>DATDOR010000054.1:0-10165 GCA_035293165.1 Anaerolineales bacterium
ACCCGAACCTTCCGCTAGAGGCCTTCCCACCCATAATGAAATCCCCTCTATCAAGCTCCCCCCTCAGCAGCCAAAAGTTTTCAGTCCGGCAGAAATGAAACCGACTTCCTCTATCGCTATTGCGCCACCTTCGCTCCCAATAAGCAAACCGATTACCCGGCCTGATGCCGAACCAATGTTTGAATCTTCGCCAGCGAATGAAACCAAAAAAAAGAAACCTATAGGATGCATCCCCGTCTTGTTTGTTATTTTCCTGCTCGTAGGTGGCAGTGCGCTGTTATCCTACTTGTTTTATCCAAACGAAGTAAAGGACGCCCTCGCCTTCTTCCTTTCCCCGTCAGGAGCAATCCCGACTCCAACAGCCATGATCCCAACCGGGCCGGGAGTGGCCACCGCCACCGAACCGCTAAACACCCCCGAGCCTGTGACCATCCAAACTGAAGACACTCAAGTTCCTGTCGAAAATACACCTACAACCTTACCCTCACCCTCCCCCGCCCCAACCGATACCCTTGCGCCAACACGTGCCCCGACCAAGGCCCCCACACCTGCCGAAGAATCCACACTTATCCCTGGTCCCACCCCATTTGGCGGCAGTGGCCAGATTGTATTTGCTTCCAGGAATCCAAGTTTCCCACAGCTATTTATCATCAATGCCGATGGAACAGACCTTCGCCAGTTGACTGATATTGCAGCCGGGGCCTGCCAGCCAGACTGGTCTCCAGAGGACTGGATAGTTTTCATCTCACCATGCTCGGAAGAAAAAGATGAGTACCCAGGATCGAACCTTTGGCTCATCCATGCGGATGGCAGCGGCCTCGAACAATTGACGACTAGCATCCACGGAGATTATGATCCCGATTGGTCGCCAGATGGAACGCAAATTGTCTTCACCTCCCTTCGCAGTGGAAATGCCCAAATTTATTTACTCACCCTGGCGGATAGAAGCATAGAAGCCCTTACCAGTGTGGGCATAAAGAATATACACCCATCCTTTTCCACAGACGGCACCAGACTTACCTTCATCAGCACCCGAAACGGTCCTTTTCAGGTTTGGACGATGAACAGCGATGGCAGCGAACAAAAGCGGCTTTCTCGAAGCGGAGAGCTAAAAGACCTCTGGCCCGTTTTCTCCCTGAATGGAGAGGATATCATCTTCACCCAACGTCAGGCAAGTGGTTTTCCCCGTTTGGTCGTTGTGCTGGTTTCGGGAGACGGGTTTGGGGAATCAATTCTGGTAGATAGTCAAATCCCCCGCCGTGCAGCGGCGGTTTCTCCCGATGGCCTCTGGGTTGTATACGAAACATGGCCTTTTGGAGAGAACCATGATATTTACAGAATGACGAGTGAGGGCGAGCAGATCACCCAGGTTACAACCAGCCCCAATTTCGATTTCGACCCCGACTGGCGGCCAATTCCGTAAATATTCTTACTTCATCACTCTCCCCGTAACGCCTCCGCCGCTGCCATTTCTCCTATCCTGCGCGCTGGATATACCCCTGCTAAGAGTGCAGCCAATACTGCAACGACCAACGCCTCGACAAACGGTAGCCATTCTAACTGCAATTGCAAAGTCCAACCGAACGCCCGCCGGTTGATGATGTAAATCAAAATCAATGAAAGTACGAACCCGGTTGGCATTGCTAAAAATCCGGCCACTGCACCCATCAACCCGGTTTCCAACAGAACCAATCGCCGCAACTGCTCCACCGTCAGCCCAATCGCCCGCAAAATCCCTAACTCCCGCGCCTTTTCCAGTTGCAACGAAAGCAGCGCACTCAACACCCCGACAAATGCCACCAGCGTTGTCAGCAGTTGTAGCGCGCCGGTAATCGCAAACGTCCGGTCGAACACCACCAATGCTTCATCCCGCAGTGCCCGGTTGGGACGGATATCCAAACCCTGGATGGGAGTAAGCGCAACCTCCAGTTCCACTATTATCTGATCGGGGTCTATGCCCGGTTCAAGCCGGAGTGCAATGGCATTAATCGCCGGGTCATCCCAGTATTCGTGATAGACCGGCTGGTGCATCAGCATCACGCCCGTACTGGATGAATAATCATAATAAATCCCCACAACCGGAAAATCGCGCGGCCCGGCAGGGGTTTCCAGGGTGATGTCATCCAAAAAAATAAATCCTTGTTCTTCTGGGTTCTTCCGCGTCCCATTCCCCTCCATCCGGTTTGCCAGCGGCTCCGAGATGATCACCGCCCCGGCCTCCATGGCCGCCCACACCTCCTCCGGCGTCCCAATACTTTCCTTAAAAATCCGCTCCACCGCCGTATCCGGGTTATCCGTTGCCCCCAGTTGTACCGGCCCGCCCGCGTCCGGCGACTCCACCTGCACGATTCGGATCGTATCCATCCGCGCCACGCCTGGCCAATCCCGCAGCGTTTCCAATACTTCTGGCGAAATCACGTTAGTAGATTGCACCGCACCCGTACTGGGCGGCGAAAGATAGACATCTCCCTGCAAACTCTGACTCAACCACGCCACCACCGTATACCGGAAACTCCCCACCATCAAACTGATCCCAATCGTCACCGATACCGCCACCATCAATGCCGCCACCGCAATCGAAGTTCGGCTGAGCGAATTAGCCACGTTACGCGGAGCCATCCGACCCAAGATCCCGCCTACCCGGCTCGTTACTGGGATGGCCGACCGCATCAGTCCCCGCGTGACGATAGGGGTTAACATCGCAAAACCAATAACCACCGCAAAAGTCCCTGCAAAGCCGATAATCAAATTCCCGTTGGGAAACCACAGGAGCAAGGCTCCGGCAATGATTAATACCAGCCCGGCAACCGCGACCAGCGACACAGCCCGCTCAGCCTTTGCTTCCAACCCCGAACGAGACAACGCCGCATGCGGGGGAACCGACGCCGCTTCCCACGCCGGGAAGGCCGCCGTTAAGATCGTTGAAATCACTCCCAGACTGAATCCCTTTGCCAGACTCGAAACAGGCACGTCCACTCCGCGCACCGTCACCACAAAATACAAATCATTGATCGTCTGTGTCACCAACTGAACCGCGCCCTGCCCTAACACCACCCCTAAAGCAACCCCCAACCCTGCCCCAATGATCCCGACCACCACTGCTTCCCCAACGACGAGCGCAAACACTTCGCGTCGCGTGACGCCCAAACAACGCAGTATGCCAAACAACGGACGCCGCTTGACCACCGAAAAGGTCATGGTATTGTAAATCAAGAACAGTCCGACGATCAGCGCAAGGAGACTTAATGCAGTCAAATTCAGCCGGAATGCCGATGTCATTTCCTCCACCGTTCCTGCCCGCGCCGCAACTTCCTGTATTTGCACGCCTGTTGGGAGCAGATTCTCGATCTTCGTTAAGCTGGTGCTGTCTCCTTCGGGAAGAATCAAATCAATGGACGACAACTTTCCGATCTGCCCGGTCAATTCTTGCGCAGTTGCGATATCCGTCAGCAATATCCCGTTCAATGCTCTCCGGCTGAGATTGTCGGTGGGGGCGAGTAACCCGGCAACAAACGCTAATTGCGTGTAGCCAGAAAATTCTAATGTTAACGGTACATTGGATGCCAGACCATAACGTTCCGCCAGGTCCACCGAAACCAACACCGCCCCTGGATGGGTAAAAAATGCGGTCAGAACATCAGCGGGCGCACCGCCCTGGGGTCCGGCAAGGTAACTTCGGAAAGGCGTTTCGGCGAATGGATCTACCCCCAACAATTGAATGGGTACATTCCCCAATTCCGGCGAAACGACGTAGTTGGTCACGATTGGAGCCAGGGGAATGTCTAATCCCGCACGGCGTAGTTCGACGTACAGAGTCTCGTCAATTCCCTGGGAGCCGTCTGTGATCTGGTGCGTGGCGCGCCCGGCAATGGCATCGGTACTCAAATCGAAGGCGCGGCTCGCACTCGCGTTTGCCAGGTCTATTGCGACAACGACTGCTACCCCCAACATGATCCCGACGATCATCAACACACTTTGCCAGGGGCGGCGAACCAAATATCGCAGGCCGGCGCGAAAGAGGGTAGGGGAAAAATCAGTCCACAAGACGCCCGTCCACAAGACGCCCGTCCCGTAAGTGTAATATCCGGTCTGCATACCCCGCGGCCTCCGAATTATGCGTAACAAGGATCAGATTCTTCCCACGCTGGCGAGTGAGTTGATCGAGTAGGTGGAGAACCTGTTGGCCTGTTTCTTCGTCCAGGTTGCCGGTGGGTTCGTCTGCGAGGACAAGCAAGGGATCATGGACAAGAGCACGGGCAATGGCGACTCGTTGTTGCTCGCCACCGGATAGACGGTCGGGGAAGGTGTCGCGCCGGTCGAGCAATTCCACCGCGGTGAGAAGAGATTCGGCCTGGGTGTGCGCCGTACCGTTGGTTTTCCCACCCAGCTCAAGCGGGAGGACAACATTCTCCCACACGGTAAGGGTGGAAATCAGGTTGAAAAACTGGAAGATGAAGCCAATGTGGTTGCGCCGGAATAATGTCCTGGACCGTTCATCCATCCCCGTCAGGTTCTGGCCGTTGATCCAAATGGAGCCGTTATCCGGGTAGTCAATCCCGCTGATCAAGTTCAACAGGGTGCTTTTTCCCGTCCCACTTTTACCCAGAATCGCGGCAAATTCCCCCTGCTGAAAGGTGGCATTTGCATTTTCCAGGACGACGCGCTCCTGTATCCCCTCCTGGTAACTTTTGGAGAGATTTTCAAAATGAATGAAAGGGGTCATTTATTCGTTACCGCTCAGATTAAAGCAGAGCAAAATCCGAAAAAAAGGGTGTGCATGGAGGGGTACTCCCCACGCACCCCCTTTTTTTCAGGTAAGTTCTTCGGGCTGAATTGTTACATTTATTATTGCCAGAAGCGAAAGATTTGAAGGCCGTTGAAAACCAGCACTGGATCGATTCCAATCCATGCAGTGATCTGAAAGACATTCCCAAAAAACCATTGCTGGAAGGGTTGGTTGTATAAGAAAAGGAAAAAAATCAAAAAATAGGTAAACTGGCCGAAGGAGTAGGCCAGGCGCAGAATATCTTCGGGCAAATAGGGAGCGAGGATGCCGAATCCATCCAGCCCAGGAAGCGGCAGTAAATTGAAGAAAAGCGCAGTGATTTGCAGAAAAGCCAACATCGCCATCCCTGACCAAAAGTTGAAGTGGTCAGAACCAGGAATATTGAGTAAAAATGGGATTGCCAGGAGCAGAGCGAAAATCCCTGTTGCGAATGGACCGGCAGCAGAAACCAGGCTGTGCTGGTATTTTTGCCGAATCAAGCCTCGGTTGATATAAACAGCCCCGCCCGGCAAGCCAATCCCACCCATCATAACGATAATAATGGGAAAAACGATGCTTAGCACTCCATGGGTGTATCGCAAAGGATTGAGGGTGAGATAGCCTTTGTCAATAACGGTATCATCTCCAGCCCAATACGCCACAGCCGCATGACCGAACTCATGCAAACACAACGAAACTACCCATCCCCCCGTGACAAACAGAAATACGCCGATCCCAGGTGCAAGCCACCCGTTATAGGCGGAAAGACCGGCCAGAATGGTAATTCCTAAGATGGTCAGGAAGACCGGGCTAACCTGAAATTGGTACGCCTGCTTGACGGGGGCTGATTTTTCAACAGGTTTCTGAGGCGCGATAGGGGTTTCAACGGGCAGTCCATCCTCTGAAATGATCAAGTTTTGTATCCTGTCTGCCGTAACACCCTGTTTTTTTAATATCACGGCAGTTTCCAGCCCGGATTTCAAAAGGCCGAGTAATAAAAACCCACTATCTAAAAAAGTTTTCTGCTGGGACATGGCAATTTTTGCGCCTTCTTCCGTAGCGCGTTGAACGTCTGCAGAAATTTGTATGGTTTTACCGCCAGGTTGTCCAATCAGTGCAGCACGTTTGGCAATGGAAATCTGGCATTGATTCCCCAACTGTTCCATATCCACCCCCAATGCGGAGAGCAGATGATAAGCCAGGTAGGTACGATATGCAGAAATACTAAGAAGCAAGTGTTCGGGAAACACCACAGGATGTGCATAATCCTGAGCGAGTTGATAAGCGTATCGCAACACACTTTGCGATTCTTCAGAAAGTGGAAAAGATTCGGACATTCTCTCTCTTTTTTATGCCGGGCCTGTATCATCTCAAAAAACGGGGAGACTTCCGAAGTTTAACTGAATGGAGTCTCGGATGCGTCTGGATTTCAAACTTCGGAAGCCTTTGCACCGAAGCAGTGAGATGTTACTCAGGCCTGGTCTTAAGGTTGTAGTGTCTCAACCAACGCCCAATAGGCGGGTTTTGGCGCGTAGGCTTCATCTAAAATGAGCGGGCTTCCCCACTCCTCATGGACATAATTAATCCATGAGTTGCGGTCGCTGACGCCCCACATAACAAATGTATCACAATTGGGTGCAGATAAACAGACTTCCATCAAAGCCTGGTAAATCTCAGCCTGGTGTGCAAGATTTTCCGGTGTGGCTGGTTTTAAGATACGGACATCCAGTTCTGTAATTTGCACTTCCAGGCCAAGCTCTCCAAACCGCCGGAAATTATCCGCCACCTGCGCCGGATTGGGTGGATTGGATTCGGTCAGGTGCATCTGAAAACCAATCCCGTGGAGAGGAACCCCGCGCGCCAGCAAATCTTGGGCGAGCGCGTATAATGCATTGGATTTGGAGTTGAGGTTTTCGGTTGCGAATTCATTGATGAACAGGCGCGCGTTCGGATCAGCATCATGTGCCCATCGCAATGCCAGCTCAATGTATTCCGGGCCGACATTTTCATACCAGATCGTTTCTTTCAATGTGCCTTCTTCTTTAAAAAGCTCGTTAACCACATCCCATTCTTCGATTTCTCCCCGATACCGGGTAACCAATCTCGAAACATGATCTTGTAACAAGGCCTTCCACTGCTCCTGAGATAGGGAAAGTTCCCGGACCCAGGGAGGGAGCTGCTGCTCCCACACGAGCGGGTGGCCCCTCACGCGCATCCCGTTGGCCTCCGCAAATGCGAGAATGGTGTCCATTTGGCAAAAGTCATACCGGTCTGGTTCCGGGTGGACAATTTCAAACTTGAGACCTACCTCCGGGACGATCAGGTTGAAATCTCGTGCAACGGCGGTGCTGTACTCGTTTTTCCTGAGTAGAGGGTTTGCCGCGACTGAGGTTCCTACCCAGACCCCGTTTACCTCAGCCAATTCCCGCAGTTTGCCGCTGGTAGCCGGGTAGATGACCGGGAGCGGAGA
This sequence comes from Anaerolineales bacterium, assembly GCA_035293165.1. Taxonomy (GTDB): domain Bacteria; phylum Chloroflexota; class Anaerolineae; order Anaerolineales; family JABWBV01; genus JABWBV01. Next base: position 7,236 of record DATDOR010000054.1, read on the forward strand.
ACGAAAAAGACATTTCCCCAGCCGGGATTTTAAAAAAGTCTGCCCCCCGCGCTCAGAAATCCACGGGAATAAAGTAGCTGTGGGTTCGAGAGAAGGGGGCAGCGTAGGGGTTGGTGCAAATTCAGGCTTCGCCTGGCAGCGAACGAACATCAAGATAAGGGTCAAGCCTGCCAGGATTCGACAGCTCATTCGCGGATAAGTCCCATGAATTCTGCGCGAGTTTTGTTGCTCTCGCGGAAACACCCGCGCATCGCGCTGGTGACCATGCTCGCACCATCTTTCTTGACTCCGCGCATCACCATACACATATGCACGCCTTCGATCACCACGGCCACGCCCTGGGGTTGCAGCACTTCCTCGATGAAATCGGCAATCTGCACGGTCATCCGTTCCTGAACCTGCAACCGGCGCGCAAACATCTCGACGATGCGCGGAATCTTGCTCAAACCGACGACTTTGCCATTCGGAATGTACGCGACGTGCACTTTGCCGGAAAAGGGGAGCATGTGGTGTTCGCATAAGCTGTGAAATTCGATGTCTTTGACGATAACCATTTCGTCGTAATCCACGCTGAACAGCGCGCCGTTGAGCATTTTAACCGGATCAACGTGATAACCGGAAGTTAATTCGTCAAACATACGTGCCACGCGGTCAGGCGTTTTGAGCAGCCCTTCCCGGTCAGGGTCTTCCCCAATGTTTTTTAGAATAGTACGGACAGCACCTTCCACATTCGCCTTCCGGCTTTTTGCTACGGGGCCGTTAATGTAAGGTTTAATTTGGAAGGATTCCTCAAGTTTTTTGCCATCAATATTCATGGTTTTCTATCTCCTGAGATTGCAAGTTTCAAACTTGCCTGGGGATTTTGTTATATAGACGTAACCGTTCAGTTCCCGCACCTGAAAGGGGTAAAAACCCAAAAAAATGGTGTCCGCAGGGGGTGTACACCCCCTGCGGACACCATTTTTTTGGATAATCCCCTCACCAAGTGAACGGTTACATATAGACTTCTGCATGTATTTAAATGTTACGTTTGTAATAATTTGTTAATATCCATACCCGAAAGCACGCCCGGGTTGTGAGAAAAGGGTTTGCGCCCGTTCCCCTAAAACAGCTTCGGCAACCCGTAAACCACCGAGTGCAACTGCCGACGTGGATTGGCCTGGAAAAATACTATCGCCAACCATCGGGCCGTCGGGATAAAATCCGCTGCCTGCGCCAATGACGACGATTTTTTTCATTTTAGGAGGTCTTTCAAAGCCGATTCAAGCGTTGGAAACTTGAACTCGTACCCGGCCTCCTGGAGGCGCTTTGGCTCGACCCGCTGACCGTCGAGGACGACGGTCGAGACTTCCCCAAAGAGGATCTTCAAGACAAACCCAGGAAGCGGCATGAAGGAAGGGCGGTGCATGACCTTCCCTAACTTCCTGGCAAAATCCTTGTTTCGCTCTGGATTAGGCGCAGTGAGGTTGTAAGGCCCGCGTGCGTTTTCATTTTCGATGAGAAATTCAACGGCTCCGGCCGTATCCGCCGGATGGATCCAGGAGTACCATTGCCTCCCGCTCCCCATTGGGCCGCCGACAAACATCTTGAACGGCAGGACTAGCCGGTATAGTGCTCCTTCGGTTGGGTCGAGGAAAATCCCATGCCGCAGGATCACCTGCCGGATGCCGTAGTCTTCGACCTCTTTTGTCGAATCGGCCGTTGCGACCTGGACACGAGCGAGGAAATCGTCGGCGGGTTCATTCTCCTCTGTGACGATTTCATCCCCGCGCGGCCCGTAATATCCGATAGCCGACTGCTGGACGACAACTTTTGGTTTGTTTTTCGCTAATTGGACGGCTTCAACGACAGCGCGCCCGGCATCAATTCGGCTCTGCATCAAGGTTTTTCGCGTTTCGTCATTCCAACGTTTAGGAAAAAACCCTGTCCCTGCGATGTTGGAGCCAGCCAGGTTAATGATGGCGTCCGCGCCGTCGGCCTCGTGAGTCCAACCTTTTGCGGTTTTCGCGTCCCATTGGATGGCGCGCGCCTCTTTCGGCAGGCCGGTCACTTTAGCCGGGTTGCGGCTGAGAATGACGACTTCGTGCCCGTGTTGGGTCAGGTTTTGAGCTAGTTTGCGGCCAATCGAACCACTGCCGCCGGTGATGAGGATTTTCATTTTTGTCTCTCCATTTTGGTACACAGAGGGCACAGATAAAACAGAAAGTAAATCTGTATCTTCTGCGTTATCTGTGTACTATTGTTTATGGATTTTCGGAAGAACGCCGGGGTATTCCGCATGTAGCTTTCATACCCAGGCCGGATTTTCATGGTGTTTTCAAGCATGGCGACGCCGGAGACACGCTTGAGGTGGAAGGTCATCAAAGCCGGAGCGAAAATCTTCGGGCTTGCCCTGATTCCGGCGGAAGATGTGGATGGACAGGCGCAGCCCCCAGAAAATGTCCACGATGCTGGAATCTTTGATCCGCAGACTGTGAAGCCAGAGCAGGGTCATCGAAACGAGTGTAACGACGAGGGTGAGATAAAGGGCCATTGATTTTGTTCCATATGACGGTGGATTACTAGATGCGGGATAGCAGCCGTTCAATTTGCCGGGCGGCGTCATCGGCGTTCGGCCCCATGAAGGTACCGGGAATTTTGTTGGTGAGGGTGGGGTTATTGAGAAATGCTTGCCCGCCCAGGCCGATGACCGGTTTGGGGTCGGGCAAATGCTCCAGTACATCCACTAAATCCACCAACTGTTCCGCCGTCTCTGTGCTGTTTGCGGAAAAGAGTAACAATTGGGGTTTAAGTTGAACCAACGTCTCGTGTAAGCGTTCCAGGCTCAGATTTGGGCCTAGGTACGTGACGAACCAACCGCGCCACCTCAGCATAATCGTCAGGGTGAGGATCCCTAATTCATGCCATTCTCCCGGCGCGCAGGCCGCGAC
>DATDOR010000055.1:0-4896 GCA_035293165.1 Anaerolineales bacterium
AACCACGGCAAATACCAAAGAGCCGATAAACTGATTCCGAATTATTCACATGTCAGGTTTCAATAGATTGTCTCTCTCGCAAATATGCCATTAAAGGTGATCGGCGCAGGGTTTGGCCGCACCGGCACCATGTCACTGAAATACGCGCTGGAAATATTGGGACTCGGTCCGTGCTATCACATGGTTGAGGTGGGAAACAATGAAGGGCACCGGATTCGCTGGAACGAGATTGCGTTCGGCAAAAAGCCCGATTGGGATTTCTTGTTTGAAAACTACAACGCCGTCGTGGACTGGCCTGCCCGGCATTACTGGCAGCAATTGGCCGCATACTACCCTGAAGCCAAAGTCATCCTGACCATCCGTGACTCCGAAGCCTGGTTCAGGAGCTTCACAGACACGATCTATTCCACCATCCACAGACCCCTCCCGGCAGACGCCCCCGAAGAAAACAGACGCCACCGCCAGACCATTCACAAAATCATCACCGAAGACACTTTCCATTTCAAAGGGGATGACAAAATCCACGCCATCAACGTCTTCACCGAAAACAATGAAAAAGTCCGCAAAACCATCGCGCCTGAGCGGTTGTTGATCTACGAAATCGCCAAAGGTTGGGAGCCGCTCTGTGCGTTTTTAGACGTTCCCATCCCTGCCGAACCCTTTCCGCACAAGAATTCCACAGAAGAATATTTGTCGCAAGACCCACGACTTAAAGCGGAAACCGAAGCAAAACGCAAAAATATCTGAAACGCAACGAAAAGACCTCCGAAAACGCAAAGCTCGGAGGTCTTTTTCATGTAAAATAGAACGCAACTGTTTTCCACTGAATACTTCTCACTGCTCACTGACTCATGCCCAACCCATTCGCCTACGGCGCACGCATCACCGACCCCACCCGCTTCGTCGGGCGAGCAATCCTCCGCAAACTCACCTGGCGCGACGTGATCGAAAAAACGGATGGCGGCTACCGGCTCGCCTCCCCCATTTTGGGAAAATGGGTTTGCGAACGTGCGTTATAATCCCTATTATCGAATATTTTAGGGCTACGTAAGACCTGTCCTGTATCCAACTTCGGAAGTCTCCAATCGCCACGCCCCATGATGAAAAAAATACGCCACGCCCTCTTCTCCCTCCTCGCCCTCACCTTACTCCTCACCGCCTGTGCGGGCGAACCTACCCCGTTCACCTCGGAAATTCTCTCCAATCTCAACTGCCAAACCGGTGATTTGCATAAAAACCAAACCTACCAGGAAATCGAAGGCAAAACGCCGCCAGAGCGTATTTTTGTAAGCAGCCCGCCTATCGCGTCCTCAACCATTGCATACAACGATATATCCTCCACACACCAGTCGTTCTCTTGCTCATTATTTGCCTTTGGTGATGAAGATACCGCACAACTTGCCTATCAGAGAGCCTGCAACGAATTACTTCTCCCCTATCATTATCCCCGAATTGGCGAGCAAGTAGCCTGCCAGGGTGGTGAAGGTGAAGTCGTCCTGGCTTATTACAAAGGAACCGTCCTCGTCTGGGTCTGGGCAGATTACAACGGGGAAGGCATTGTAGATGTCGCCAGGCGTTTAGAAGAACGATTGAAATGAAAATTGACACTCGAATTGAATCTTCGCCCCTTCCCCTCTCAAATATCTCCCCTTGAAAACGCACCTCATCCTCCTTGATCCACAAGACGATCTCACATCTGTACGCGATAAAATGGCCTGGGGAAAAACCACGCGCATTCTGCTCATATGGCCCGAAACCGGGGAAATTCTTTTAGACCGCCGGTTTGAACTGCTGCTCCTCAAACGCCGGGCGCAAGAACTCGGCGCACAACTTGCTTTCGTCACACGCGATCCTGAAGTCAAATATTACGCACGTGAATTGGATATCCCCGTTTATCGTACCTCCCGTGAAGCCCAGGCTGCCCATTGGCGCATCCGCCGCAAAAAAAGCAAACTCGAAATCATCCACCGCATCCGCGCCACCAACGGCCCAAAATTCAACCCCAATATCCAATACGGTATACGGAATACGCAATATCCGTCCCGTATTGCGTATTCCGTATACCGTATCCCCTCATTCCTCCTGGCCATTCTCTCTGTTGTTGCCCTCGCGGGCCTCCTTTTCCCTAAGGCAACCATCACCCTCAGTCCTGCTACTAAAAGCCAAACGATCACCTTCACCGCCTTTACCGGCCCAACCATCACCGCCATCAATCCCTCCGGCGCCATCCCCACGCGCCCTATGACCGTCATTGTCGAAGGCCGTACTACTGTCGAAACCACCGGCAGCCTGATCCTTCCCGACCAACCCGCCACCGGGCGCGTCACCTTCACCAACCTGACCGACGTCGCTGTCATTATTCCCCCCGGCACAACTGTGCTGACACCCGCGGGAGTCCGATTCACCTCCAACCGGCAAGCACAAGTCCCCGCACAGGCCGGAGGAACAGTGGATGTCGCCATCACTGCCATCCAACCTGGTACACAAGGCAATGTCGCTGAAGGCACAATCCAATCCATCGAAGGCACGCTGGGTCTCCAACTTTCCGTCACCAACACGGCACCTACCACAGAAGGCACCGACCAAACCTTCGCTTCCCCAACCGTCCTGGATCAACGCCGGGCGTATCGCCAGCTTCTCGATTCACTCCGGGAAACCGCTGCTGCTGAAATCCTTGCCCAACTCACCCCTGGCGACTTGCTCCTCAATGACACGCCCTTTCTGCTTCACACCTTCGAAGAAACCTACTCTCCTGCTGAAACCATCTCTGGGGAAACACCGGTTCCCGCCGACCACTTAGAAGCGTTTGTCCGGTTAGAATTTCAAACCTTCACCATCTCCCAACTAGATCTCCAAACGCTTGCTCAAAGCGTCCTGGATGCCAGCCTGGAAGTGGGATACGAGCCTGTCCCAAACACCTTAAGTTTTGAACTTCCAAACGATCCTGAACCCGATTTAGACAACCGCGCACGCTGGGAGATGAACGCCAGGCGGGACGTTACCGCGACCCTGCCGGGGAACATTGCCATTGACCTGGCGCTGGGACAACCCCCAACCGCCGCCCGTTCCCGGCTTAACGAAACCCTGCCATTATCCTCCCCCCCTGAAATTAGCCTCAATCCAAACTGGTGGCCGTGGATGCCGTTCCTGCCGTTTCAGATTGAAGTGCAAACGAGTCGGTGAGTCAGTGAGTCAGCAAATCACAAATCAGCAAACCAATCAAGAAACCAGCAAACCGGCAAATCAGCAATCCCCCACTCAACCAATCACTCACTCACCCAATCCCCAAATCAAACATCCGCAAGACACCAGGAGCTACCCCTGTCAAGTCCTTCAACCCCTCTGCAAACCGGGCCCGCAATTCCGGCGCGCCGATGACCAACCCGGGGACGGGATTCGCAGTGTGACGGCGGGTAGACAGGTCTTCCAAATTCCCATGATCGGAGGTGATCAACACCAACCCCTGCTCGTCCTGCCAGGCTTCTAACAAGCCTCCCAATACGCCGTCAAAGTCTTTCAAAATCCCAATGGCCTGGGCCATCTCCTGTTTGTGTCCGGCATAATCGCTCAACCAAAATTCAAAGAAAGAAAAGTCATAGCTTTGCGCTAATGCCGCAAGCCGACGCCCGGCTTCATGCGGGTGGAGAACAGGCGCATCTACAAAACCGAGGTGTTCCCGCCATCCTGCGCCGGTGAATTCGGCGGAGAGCGCGCGCCCGGCATACAGATCATCTTTCGTCATCAAGCGTACCCCTGCGTTAACTGCCGCCTGCGGAATGGCTGAGTACATGCGTTTCCCTGACTCGATGACCTCGTAATAGCCAGGCGGATATGCCCCCAGCAAAGCGGTCCGGAATCTCTCCCGGCCCAAGATGCTGAAGAGCGTATCGCCCCGCAAGATTTCGGCAATTGGTGGGTTGGGTTTCGGGCCGTAATGCTCACCGATCAGGGCGGGAACGTTTTTGCCGGTTAGCAGCGTCGCCTGCCCGCTCGCAGACTGGGGAAGGCCATCTATTCCCAGATTCGGGTCTAAGGCGAGCAAAGTGGCACGGCCATTGGAAAGAGGCGGGGTGCTGGCTAATAATTTTTGCCCATCCAATAGGACTTGCAAGTTGGGCATAGGAGCAGCTACAAGCGGATTGAAAGCCCGATTATCCTCCCCCAGACCAACGCCGTCGAGGAAAAGGAAAAGAAATTTCATTGGGTGAAAGTGAACCATGCGGAAGGGTGAGCCATTGGGCCAGGGTTCACACCGTCTTCCCGGTGGGTAAGGGTAAGGGAGGAGAAAAGCGTGAGGTCGTGGTCCGAAATACCGAAATTCGAGCTGCCAGATTCATCTATAACGGCGTAGAGCAGGAAGGTGCCGCCCGGACTCAGCCAGGTTTGGACGCCCCGCGCGTAAACGGTGCGCCCTCCTGGCTCGAGGCCGTGAAAGCATCCCATATCGAGGATCAGGTCAAAAGATTGGGGCGGGAATTCCAGGCGAGTGACATCACCCACGCGGAAATCGGCAGTGATTCCAGCTTTCTGTGCTTTCCGGCGAGCTTTGGAAATTGCGCCTGCTGCGAAATCCACGCCGGTCGTCTGCCATCCGGCATTGGCAAGGGTGAGGACATTTGTGCCTGTACCACAACCCAGGTCGAGGGCTTTTCCAGGAGGATGGGTATGGATAAAGCGCATCAATTCGGGGGGAGAGATGCCGCTATCCCACGGCGGACGGCGAAAGAGATACCAAAAATTGAAGAATAAGCGACGAAACATGATGGGGATGAATTATAATTTGGAAACTTGTTCAGTTGGTTCAGGTGTTTCATGAATCTTGAGCATTTAACAGCGAGGGATGAATATCATCTGGGCAATCTTACAACCACTTTGGAATCATGTGATTCGGAAATA
>DATDOR010000056.1:0-8334 GCA_035293165.1 Anaerolineales bacterium
AAAAAGCCATAGCGTTGGGGGTTCCTTCTCAGTACCTGGAATTTCCTCGTTTACGGCGTTCACCGCGCTTTTTCCTGGATTGGCTGGCCGGCGCGAGGGCGATTTCCAGGTATGCACATCAAGTTGGGGCAAATGCTCTTTATGCGAATACCGTGCGCGCGGCGTTCTATGGTGTGCTGGCAGCCCGGTTGGCGCGATTACCTTTCATCTGGCACGTGCGCGATTTCTGGCTGTCGGAAACCCGTCCGCGTTATTTTTGGATGGATAGGCTAGGTAAACAGTTGTTGGTGGGGAGTGCCAGGCGGGTGATCACAAATTCGCGTGCCGTTGCCGAACACTTACCAAATTCCTCAAAAATTTCCGTTGTTCACAATGCCATTGAAAGTGAACGGTTTAACCCGAATTTGGATGGGCAACCCTTCCGGTCGCAATATCAGATACCAGCGGATGCGCCCGTTGTGGGCGTGGTGGGACGCCTGCGTCCCTGGAAGGGGCAGGATCGGTTTCTGCGGGCGATGGCGCACATCGGTCAAATCATGCCGGATACCCAATTTCTAGTTGTGGGGGGAGAACTTTTTAGCGTCCAGGATACCTATGAGGAAGAACTTCGCAATCTGGCCATTCAGTTAGGGTTGTCGGAGCAGGTAATTTTTACCGGGCAGCAGTCCGATGTGCGCCCGGCACTGGCAGCGATGGATGTATTCGTGCACCCTGGAGACCCGGAGCCGTTCGGATTGGTGAATATCGAGGCGATGGCGATGGGGAAGCCAGTGGTGGCGTTTGGGCATGGCGCACTTCCGGAGATTGTAGTGGATGGAGAAACCGGTTTGCTTGCCCCGCCTGGGGACGAGGCTGCAATGGCGGACGCGGTAATGGCCTTGTTACGTGATCCTGTCCGCCGGGAGAGAATGGGACAGGCTGGACGGGCGCGCGTCGAGCAATATTTTTCCGTGCCCCGTTTGGTGAGAGAACTTGAAAAGATATTGAGCGAGGTGGTTCAGTGAAATACTGTCTGGATGCACGAACAGCGACGGATCATTTTCCTGGAATTGGAAGGTATGTGAGTAATCTGGCACGGGCGATGGTGGATCAACTTGCAGGGGATGAGCAGTTAATCGTGCTCCGCGACCCCGCACAAACAAGCCGGTGGACACTCCCTGCTCCCCTGTCGGGGAAGGTGATCATCATCGAGGCTTCCGTATCTCCATTTGGGTTCAGCCAACAGTGGATCATTCCCCGGATGCTCCGTGCCAGTGGGTTGGATGTTTATCATAGTCCATATTATTTGATGCCTTACTTTCCCGGCCGGCCCACGGTGGTGACGATTTATGATTTGATTCCCCAGCTTTTTCCACGGGTCGTGTCGGCGCGGGCGCGGATCTTGTTTCAGTGGACGACGCGCCTGGCATTACGGTCGGCGGATCAAGTAGTGACGATTTCTGAAGCTTCTCGCCAGGATTTACTGGCCGCGTACCGGTTGAACCCCGCGCGAGTGACGGCGATCCCGCTCGCCCCCGATCCGGTGATGTGCCCCCAGTCGGAGGAAGAAAAACGCCGGGTACGGGAAAAGTTTGGTTTGCCCGAGCGGTTTGTGTTGTATTTGGGGATCAATAAACCGCATAAAAATCTGGTGCGGTTAGTGGAGGCGTGGAAAATGGTGGCGACGGATGCGCTGTTGGTGATTGCAGGGGCGTGGGATGCGCGGTATCCACAGGTGAAGGAGCGCGTGGCAGCACTGGGATTGGGGGCGCGGGTACGATTCTTGGGGCCGGTATCGAATGTTGACCAACCGGCTTTGTACGCGGCGGCAACGGTTTTTGTGTTTCCCAGTATGTATGAGGGGTTTGGCCTACCTGTTGTAGAGGCGATGGCGTGTGGGACGGCGGTCACATGTGCAAATACGTCCAGTTTGCAAGAGGCAACGGGGGAGGCAGCGATGTTGTTTAATCCTACGCGGACGGAGGAGATTACAGCCTCCCTGATGCGGATCCTGGATGATGCGAGATTACGGGAGACTTTGCGGGAACAAGGAATCGAACAGGCGAGACGGTTTACATGCGAGCGGGTCGCGAGGAAAACTTTGGCGATTTACCGCAAATTGGCCGTTCAAGGAAAATGAACCGCGGCTAACCCGGCTTATGAACTAACCATGTCTCTTATCCAAAACTTGACACTCCCCTCCCTTTTGCTTACAATACTGCCCGCCATTCCTCGATAGCTCAATTGGCAGAGCGGGCGGCTGTTAACCGCTAGGTTGTAGGTTCGAGTCCTACTCGAGGAGCAAAGCCCACATGTTTTGAGTGGGCTTTTTATTTTCTATCTTTACGTCTTTTTCTTCCTGCACTATACTCTCTCTAACACGCTGTACTCCAGGAATTTCTTTATGAAACACTTTCTCGATATAGAAAACCATGCTTCCGAAGAACTTCAAAACCTGCTGGACTTAGCCATCCAACTCAAACAGGAATACAAATCCGGCGGCAATCCACCCCTCTTGATAGGCAAAGCTCTGGCGATGGTCTTTCAAAAACCCAGCCTCCGTACCCGTGTCTCGTTCGAGATGGCGATGCAGCATCTAGGTGGGCATGCCCTATACCTATCCCCAGCAGAGATTGGGCTGGGTAAGCGCGAATCCATCGCGGACGTTGCCCATGTCCTGTCCGGGTATGTGGATGTGATTATGGCACGCGTTTTCGAGCACGAACACATCCTTCAACTGGCAGAATGGGCGACCGTTCCGGTCATCAACGGCCTGAGCGATTACAGCCACCCTTGCCAGGCATTGGCTGACGTGCTGACCATCCGTGAAGAGTTCGGCACTTTGAAAGGATTGAATCTGGTCTACGTGGGGGATGGGAACAATGTGGCTGTCTCCCTCATGCACATCGCGGCCAAGCTGGGTGCAAACTTCACCATTGCAAACCCCGCTGGATATGATTTGAGCGAGGACGCCATTGATTTGGGCTACGAATTCGCCAAAGCCAACGAAGCCAGCATCAGCCTGATGCGTGACCCCCACGAAGCCGTTCAAAACGCCGACGTGATTTATACCGATACCTGGACAAGTATGGGACAGGAGGAAGAGGCGGCGAAACGAGAGAAGGATTTCCCGCCCTATCAGGTAAACGCGAAGCTGGTCAGCGAGGCGAAACCGACTGCGATTGTCTTGCACTGCCTTCCCGCGCATCGCGGGCAGGAGATAACGGATGAGGTAGCAGATGGCCCACATTCGCGCTTGTTCCCCCAGGCGGAGAACCGTTTGCACGCACAGAAGGCGGTGTTGGTACGATTGTTGGGAGCTGCATAGTTAAAGACAAATGGTACTTTGAAAGTCCGCGTCACAAATGATTTTCACCGTTAGTTTGGAGCCTTTCCTCTTATGAAACGCCGCGCTAAAATTGTCGCCACCATCGGCCCCGCGAGCCGTGATAAACACATCCTCCGCAAGCTGATCCAGGCGGGGATGAACGTCGCCCGGCTAAATTTTTCCCATGGTCAATATGAAGACCATATCCAGGTCATTCAGAATTTACGTTACCTTTGCGAACGCTTCGGTCCCCCGGTTACGATTCTGCAAGACCTCCAAGGCCCTAAAATCCGTACCGGCAACCTGGAAAATGGGAGTATTGAACTCAAAGCGGGAAATAGCTTAACATTGACCACTGACCCCATCCTGGGAAATGAGAAACAGGTTTGCGTAGACTTGCCTGACCTGCCTCTCTTTGTACACCCTGGCAGCCGCATTTTGCTCGCCGATGGACAGATGGAATTGGTTGTGCGGGAATGCATTGGGAAAAAGATTGAGACGGAAGTCGTTCTGGGCGGAACCTTAACACCGCACAAAGGCGTCAACCTGCCGGGTGTCCCACTGAACATCCCCGGTTTCACTGAAAAGGATGAGGCCGATCTGGCCTTTGGATTGGAGCATGGAGTGGACATGGTTGCCATCTCCTTCGTTCGTACCGCGCAGGATATTGCTCGTGTTCGCCAGGCGATGGCACGCATCAATCCCGACCGGGTAGATACGCCGATCATTGCGAAACTCGAACGCCCAGAGGCGCTGGAAAACCTGGACGCCATCATCCATACCGCCGACGGGGTCATGGTCGCTCGCGGGGATTTAGGAGTTGAGATGTCTCCGCAAGAAGTACCTATTGCCCAGAAACGGATCATCGAAGCAGCCAACCGTCAGGGCAAGGTGGTTATTACGGCGACGCAAATGCTGGAATCGATGATGGACTCCCCGCGCCCCACGCGTGCCGAGGCTTCTGACGTTGCCAACGCGATATTCGATGGCACAGATGCCGTCATGCTTTCCGGTGAGACAGCGGCCGGGCGTTATCCGGTCGAAACGGTGCAAATGATGGATGCGATTGTCCGTAAAGCAGAAGAGCATTTAATGGAATGGGGGCATTGGAGCAATAAGCCCATCGCCGAAGAAACAGACAATGAAGCACTCTATCTCTGCCGTGCAGCAGCAGAATTAGCCCATGACCGGAGTGTTGCCGCAGTTGCTGTGTTCACCAATACGGGTAAAACAGCCCTGCTCATGTCTAAAACCCGGCCTGGGGTCCCCATTCTGGCCTTTACATCCAAAGAACGGACTTACTTGCGGATGGGGCTGTTTTGGGGTGCCGTGCCCCATCTCGTCCCCCTGGCAGACACGATGGAAGCCCTGATTGCTCATGTCGAGTCTGCCCTTCTCGCAGAGACTCCCGTACAACGTGGCCAGCAGGTCGTGCTGATCTGTGGTTTTCCGGTCAGCGAAGTCCGCCCCTCGAATCTGATCATGCTCCATACGGTAGGGCAAAAATCTTAACGTCCTTTCTGGCTTTCGCTCGTTGCCAGCCAGACTCCAATCCCAATCAAAATTCCTCCGATAAAAAACGAAACATTGAGCTGTTCCTCTAGCAGCCAGGTGCTGAGAACCGTCCCAACCACCGGTTGCGCGAAAAAAGTTAACGAAGCTACGCTCGCATCTAGCTCGTTAAAAGCCCGCGTCCATAAAGCGGGTGCAACAGCAGTGGAAATAACGCCCAGATACACCACACCAATGATTACACTCAGAGTGATAGTCCTCAAGGAGACAGTCTGTAATTCCCAGGCAGAAGCCATTAGTGTTGTTGGTAAGCCCCCTAACAAGGCGACGAATGTAACAGGAATAACAGAAGCCTCGCGCGTAACCCATCTCAATAGAACAGAATACAATGCCCACGTTAATCCTGCGCCGGCCAGATAAACATTCCCCCAAAACAATTCCGGTGACAGACTTGCCCCGTGGGGATCGATCACCGCCAACACGCCCACAGTGGATAGGAGCAGCGCCCCCACCCGGCGGGGGGTGATCCGTTCCCTTAATAGCCACGCTGCGAACAGCAAAACAAACGCCGGGGTTGTAGACGTAATCAACGCCCCATTTGCCGCCGTCGAAAGTCTCGTCCCAACAAATTGCAAGCCGAGTGAAATTCCGTACCCGATCAGGCCTGCACCCAAAACCTGTAAAGTTTGTTGGTGGGTAAACGGTATCCTTCCTCTCTGCCATGCAACCATCCCCCCTAAAGCCAAAGCGCCCAACCCTAACCGAAAGGCAAGTAAAGTGAAAGGAGGAATAACTTCCAACACCACATCGCTGACGACATACATGCCTCCCCAAATCGAAGCTGCCCCCAGTCCGCAAAGGATGCCAATGAGTGATGCGCGCATGAGGGCGCAATTATATTCGGAAAACAAAACCCCGTCTGGCCATGGATTTGCCAAACGGGGTTACGAGCAAGAGTCAGGATAAGCTATTTGATACCCAACATACTTGTTATCGTTCCAATAACGCCGAGAGACCGGTTGGAAGCGTGGCCGTTATGATTCCTCTCCTGGATTTCAGCGGCTCGCATTTCTGCTGCCATGTGTTTCAGGTAAATAGGGCATTGGGTATATTCAAATAAGCAGTACATTTGCTGGTGATCTAGTTGGACGAAACGAGGGCGGCTTTTACAATGACAATGGTTCTCCTCTGAGGCATAGTTTGTCAGAGTCTCCGGGTCATTTTTCAGACCCAGGAAAGGACAGGACAATGCGGGTTCGCTTTGAATCAACCGCTTAAAACGATCGATCCTTTCTGTTTGGGGAAGCGGTTGAATACCTGATTTACCGTTTTGAATAACTCTTTGCCTCATTGGGGAATTCTCCGTATGAAACCGAAACAACAATTGCAAAAATATAGGTAACTGCTCAGGCTAAGACAGAGGTCTCTCCATTTCCATTCTGGGCTGAGTAGTTACAAATAAAGTAACATTCAGACGATTTTGTTAAATTTTAAGACGGTTACGCTTCCGAAGCAATAAAAAAAAAGTACCCCTTACAAGGCCTGTGCGGGGTACTGGGGTACTGTTTACAACTTTGTTGAGGTTTAGAACATCAAATCATTAAACCGATCCAATGATTCGCGAGACGGTCGAATGCGAGAGGGTGGGAGGCGATTAAGTGCCTCATCCGTCAGATGATATGTGTCAGTCAGACTGGGTCGCCCGGTTTCGATGTAAATCAGCCCAGTCAGCAGAACGTTATTTTCCTCTCCTTCTTCCAACACCCGGAAGGCAGCACGGCGATTGGTAGGATCATAGTCTCGCTCGAGTTTCTTCAACCGTACTACCGATCCGTCGTGAAGGGTCACGTCTTTATACGTCCCCTCTTCAAACCCATTATCGAGTATGATCTCGTCCCGCAAAGGTACGTAAGTGATGTCATGGATGGGCGTTTCGTGTTCCTTACTCCAGGCGTAGGAGTGATGTGCATCCGGGCCATCATTGAACGTTACACATGGGCTGATGATGTCGAGAATGGCGATTCCTTTATGGCTGATAGCGGCCTTGATCAGATCTTTGACCTGTTTTGCATCTCCAGCAAAAGAACGGGCAATGAACGTAGCCCCGGAAGCTAGCGCTTCCAAACAGATATCTACAGGTTTGAATAAATTACGCCCCTGACTTTTGAGCGTCAGGCCCTCTTCTGCAGTTGCGGAGAACTGGCCTTTGGTCAGCCCATAGACACCGTTATTCTCAACAATATACATCATATTCACATTGCGGCGCATGATATGTTTGAACTGCCCCATACCAATGTTTGCGGTATCCCCATCGCCGGAAACCGCAAGGGGCTTCAGATGGTGATCGCCAAAGGATGCACCAGTCGCAACGGAGGGCATACGCCCGTGCAGGCTGTTGAACCCGAATGATCCGCCCAGAAAATAGGTTGGGCTTTTGCTGGAGCAGCCGATCCCGCTGAATTTCAACACAGATTCGGGAGCAAGATCCATCTCATAACATGCAGAGATAATTTGATTGGCAATGGAGTTGTGGCCGCAACCGGCGCATAGGGTCGAGGTCGCGCCGCGATAGTCATTTTTGCTCAGGCCAACGGCGTTAACGTTTGAAGGTCGATTAGTACTTGCCATCGTTATTTCTCCTCATGGGCGAGCAGGTTTTCGGCGATCCAGCGCGCGGTCAAGGGCAGCCCATCATTCCAGGCCAGGGAAATCATTTGCCCGGCCAGTTCAGGATATTCCATCCGCAGGAGTTGGTGCATTTGTCCGCCGTGGTTCATTTCGATAATGAAGTTCTTTTCGTGGTTTTGCAGGAATTCGCGGATTTCGGGGCGGAAGGGCAGGGCGCGGATGCGCATGTAGTCGGTTTCGATGCCCTGTTTGGCCAGCCGGTCGCGAGCTTCTTCGATGGAGGGATCGGTGGAACCATACCCAACGATGCTGATGCGAACCGATTTAGGCTCTGACCCATTTTTGGATGTTCCGTAGGTGAGATCGATGATCGCTTCAGGCAAATATTGCGGGGCCGTAACAAACTTCATCGCAAGCCGGTCCATGTTCCGCACCCAGTCATCAGCGGCTTCGGTGTAGCGGGTGAATTCATCGTGGCCGGTGCCACGCGCGAACCAGGCCGCTTTCGGGTGGGTGTTACCCGGCACGGTCCGGTAGGGGATGCCATCCCCTTCCACGTCGAGATAACGCCCCCAGCGTTGGGTCAGGTTTTGCAGGTCTTCTTCCCAATACACTTTGCCCCGGTTCATCGGTTCATCGGGATAACTGAACGGTTTGGTCATCCAGGTATTCATCCCCAAGTCTAAATCGCTCAGAACGAACACAGGAGTTTGCAATTGCTCGGCAATATCGAATGCCCGCCAGCCAAACTCGAAACATTCATTGGCCGAACCAGGGAGCAGGATGATTTGTTTGGTATCCCCGTGCCCGAGGAAATAAACGCTAGTCAGGTCGCCCTGCGAGGTGCGGGTAGGCAGACCGGTAGACGGTCCCATGCGCTGCACATC
>DATDOR010000057.1:0-4414 GCA_035293165.1 Anaerolineales bacterium
TTTTGGATTCCCGATGCCCACACCCGAAGAACAAGCCAGAAAAATCATTGACCAGAAACTGACCGCTGCCGGTTGGGTCGTGCAGGATTTCAAACGCCTGAATCTGGGTGCCGGTCCTGGTGTGGCGGTGCGCGAGTTCCAGACCGCATCTGGCCCCGCTGATTATGTGCTCTTTGTGGATCGTAAGGCGGTGGGCGTCGTGGAAGCCAAAAAAGCGGGGACAACTTTGAGTGGGGTCTTCGAGCAATCCGCTAAATATTTAACGAGTTTCCCGGATTACATCCCTCATGTTGAGCTGCCCCTTCCGTTCAGTTACGAGAGTACCGGCATCGAAACCCGGTTCGTGGACCTGCGTGACCCTGACTACCGCTCGCGGCGGGTATTCCACTTTCACAACCCGGAAACGCTGGGAGCGTGGGTTACCCGGCCCGAGACGCTGCGCGGACGGCTGCAGGAGTCCATTTTGAAGCGGGCGTTCGAGGGGAGGTTGGTGTGATGGAAGTAGTCTTGTTGGTGAAGGTTTCCAGGTGATAAACGATTGAAGGAAGACCCAATCATGGCACACACTTTTCCAAAAGATTTTTCCGGGCCGGTTTTGGCGCTCATCACTCTGGGTGAAAAAGCCGCCCGCAACACCAGGTGGCCCGATTACACGGCGTTGGGCATTACGTCCGAACACGTCCCGGAGTTGATTCGTATCCTTGGGGGCCTGGAAGAATTCTGGCCCGAAGAATACGTTGACGCTCCCGAAGCCTACACGCCGATCCATGCCTGGCGGGTTCTGGGTCAACTCAGGGTTGAACAGGCTATTCCTGCACTGATTGAAACGATTATCTGGAATGAAGACGGGAATATAGATTGGATCATGGAAGAAATCCCCGAAGTCATGGGGATGATCGGACCGGTCAGCATCCCTCCGCTCCATGAATATTTGCTCAATCCGAACAAACAAACCTGGGCCTCCGTTACGGTTGCCCATTGCCTCGCCGAAGTGGGCAAACAGCACCCGGAAAGCCGCACAGACTGTGTGGAGGCCTTGCAAGCCGGGCTGGAACATTATGCCGATAATGATGAAACCATCAATGGCTTCTTGATTTCTTATCTGGCTGACCTGATCGCTGTTGAGGCTGCTCCGCTGGTCGAGCGCGCATTTCAGGCGGATAGGGTAGATTTATCCATCATGGGCGATTTCGAGGAGTACCAAATTGCAGTTGGTCTTTTGAAAGAACGCCAAACCCCACCACCGCGCTTTAGCTTTTTTGAAGATCCCCAGGCCCAATGGGAAGAGGAAAAGAAATCCCGCCAGGAAGACGAACGCCGCCAACGCCAGCAAGCCCAAAAAGAAAAAAAGAAACGTAAACAGGTCAAGAAAACCCGCCGCGGTAGAAGAGGAAAACGCAAATGACTAATTCTGCCACCATCGTCCAACGCCTGTGGAATTACTGCAACGTCCTGCGAGATGACGGCGTCAGCTATGGCGACTACGTCGAGCAGCTTACCTACCTGCTCTTTCTGAAAATGGCGGATGAGCAAACCAGGCTGCCCTTCCGCAAGCTATCCACCATCCCCGAAGAATTCGCCTGGCCCGCGCTGACTTCCCGCGACGGCGGCGATTTGGAGAACCACTACCGCGAAACCCTGGTCGAGTTGGGTACAAGCCGGGGAATGTTGGGCGTCATCTTCCGCAAGGCGCAGAACCGCATCCAGGACCCAGCCAAACTCAAACGCCTGATCGCCCTCATTGACGAAGAGACCTGGATGGGGTTGGATATCGATATCAAGGGTGAAATTTACGAAGGGCTGCTGCAAAAGAACGCCGAGGACATCAAAAGCGGCGCCGGACAGTACTTCACCCCGCGCCCGCTGATCCAGGCGATGGTGGAAGTCATGCGCCCCAAGCCGGGGATGACCATCTGCGATCCGGCAGCCGGCACCGGCGGTTTCTTCCTGGCCGCGCATGATTTCATTTCCAATCATTACGATCTGGACCGTGACGAGAAACACGCTCTGCGCTTCGACACGTTCAAAGGCTGGGAGATCGTGGATAACACCGCCCGCCTGTGCGTGATGAACCTGTACCTGCACGGCATCGGCGGCGCTTCGACTTTGCTCAGTAAACGCACTTCGACTTTGCTCAACGCAGGCGACGAATCCCCCGTGGAAGTCAATGACTCGCTGATCTCCGATCCTGGCCAGCGCTTCGACATGGTGCTGACCAATCCGCCTTTCGGCAAGAAAAGCAGCATCACCATTGTCAGCGCCGAGGGCAAAGCGGATAAATCCGCCCTGAGCTACGAGCGCGACGACTTCTGGGCCACCACCAGCAACAAGCAGCTCAACTTCGTGCAGCACATCGCCACCCTGTTGAAAATCAACGGGAGCGCGGCGGTGGTCGTCCCGGACAACGTGCTCTTCGAAGGTGGAGCAGGGGAAA
Source organism: Anaerolineales bacterium (assembly GCA_035293165.1). Classification (GTDB taxonomy): domain Bacteria; phylum Chloroflexota; class Anaerolineae; order Anaerolineales; family JABWBV01; genus JABWBV01. The sequence continues at coordinate 2,435 of DATDOR010000057.1, forward strand.
CGGTCCGGAGGCGGCTATTACAGGGGTACGATGTCCACCGCTGCTACAACCCCCAAAACCGCCGCCAGCGAAAAGAGACCGAGCGCTTCCGGGCCTTCACCTATGATGAAATCATGCAGCGCGACAAGGTCAGCCTGGACATTTTCTGGCTGAAAGATGAGTCGCTTGAAGATACGGAGAACCTACCCGATCCGGATGAACTGGCGTTGGAGATTGTCGGGAATCTGCAAGCGGCCTTAATGCAGTTTGAGAGTATCGTGGAAGCGTTGGGGGAATCGGGCGAATGATTGATTGGCATTCTACCACTATTCCTTACCATTATGCGGTAAATAGGAGGTGATGAATAGTGTTTTTGAGAAAAATCGTTCGACACACGTTCCGTGTTCTACTCATCGTGATGCTCCTCTTACCTGTCGGTATCTATCTTGCAGTTGGGCCATCTCTGTCTTGCAACTTTCCTTCGAGAGGATCCGTCACAACGGGCCTGTCCACCAGGGTAGTCGTCTCCGGTGGGGTCGAGCGCTGCTATCTTCTCTATGCGCCGCCAGGATTCAGTCCCACGGCAAAAGTTCCCGTATTATTCGCTTTACATGGACTGGCAGGAACCCCACAGGGATTTCGCAGCATGACCGGTTGGGAAGAAATAGCGGACAGAGAGACCTTCCTGGTGATTTATCCCCACGGCTCATCTTTTCCACTCCGCTGGAACACATCCCCGGCATTCAATATTGAAGAAACAGACGACGTTCGGTTCATCGTTGATATGTTAAGGGATCTCTCGCAAATCGCGAGGGTGGATGAGGATCGTGTCTATGTAACAGGATTTTCCAATGGCGGAGGGATGACAGACCTGGCCGCCTGTACTCTGGCGGATCGAGTGGCTGCCGTGGGTCTGGTTGAGGGGAAGGGAGAGAACGATCCCAGTAGCTGCACCCCAACTCGACCTGTGCCAGTGATTGGTTTCTTCGGAACGGCGGATCCGCTCGAATCTGCGGAATACCCCGTGTGGTTCTTTAAACTAATGAATCTATCCCCTGATCCGAAATACCGGGAGGGAGTGCCCCTCTCCGTGTGGTTGGAGGGCTGGGTGAGGCGAAATGGTTGCAACTCGCACCCGCGTGTATTTCCGGCTGTGGGAGATGCAAGTGTCACGAGCTATGAGGAATGCACTGATAATGCGGAAGTGGTCATCTATAGCATAGAAGGGGGTGGACACACATGGCCTGGTGGTTCAAATCTCCCGTTTTTTGGCAAGATCAGTTCCGTAGAGGCCAGTGAGATTATCTGGGAGTTCTTCGAGAATCATCCAATGCCAGATGAGTCCTGATGTAACAGATGCGCGGAGGGCTTATGCGTAGCCTTCCTTTGAAATAATCTTTACTTCGTAATATACTTGGGTCCAGCGAAACAAAACACCCCGCGATGATGCAAATATGCCCATTCGTTGTAACTGCTCAGGCTGAAGCCAGGGAATTCCCGAAAAAAAGGGGTGCGTGGGGGGTGTACACCCCCACGCACCCCTTTTTTTCGGGCTAATCCCCTTCTTGGCTGAGTAGTTACTATTCGCTTATCATTGAGTTAGCCCGCTGGCAATCACCATAGCGAGCCGATCAAGGAGCATCTACCATGAACCACTTAGCACAGCGAGAGGCAGCGACCACGGTCATCCTGGCGCTGCTTGTAGGTACGCTCGCATGTAGGGTGGCAACACCGGCCCCGCAACCGGCCGGCCTCACAACGCAGTTTACTGTCCAGGCCAATCAAGGGTGGAATGACACAGGTATCCGGGTTGAGACCGGGGATTTGGTGGAAATACAACGCCAATCTGGCGTATGGACATACTGGGCTGGCCAAATCTCACCTTTCGATGCGGAGGGCAACCCACAGGCGTATATCTGTGCGACGGAGCAGGAGGCTTCCCAATGCGTGGAACCCTTACCGGAAGCGAATAAGGGGGCCATGATCGCCCGTGTCGGAGAT
>DATDOR010000058.1:0-3368 GCA_035293165.1 Anaerolineales bacterium
GGGCTGTTGCCGGTTGAGAAAGGCAACTTTGTGATGTTGATCAGACATTATTTTGCTCCTGAATGGGTGGGTCAATATGGTTCCGAAAATAGTGTACCTTGTCTTTTCTCTGTGTCTACTTTTTCCGGGAGGAACTTCAAAAAGAATGTTGCGTTCATAGCTTGTATGCGAAATTCAGTTACAATACGGCCTCACAGAAAATCATTTCAGCCCAGACTATTACATGTCATTTCAATCGAAGGAATGTCCATGATCGAGATCCCGCTTTATCTTTTTCTTTCTGGAAAACGGTGTAAAAAATGAACACAAACCAACCCCCTGTTATTTTAATTACCGGCGCCTCGTCGGGTATTGGCGAGAAAACTGCTCGCCTGTTCGCCCAACGAGGTTACCGCGTCGCCGTCACCGCCCGCCGCCTCGAACGTCTGGAAACCATCGCCGCCGAAATCCGCACTGCCGGAGGGGATGCTTTCCCCGTCCAATCCGATGTCAGCCAGATCGAATCCATCGAAGCGATGGTGAAAGCGGCCCTCGATCATTATGGACAAATTGACGTGCTCTTCAACAACGCCGGGTTTGGGCGGTTAGGCTGGCTGGAGAATCTCGACCCTGCGCGGGACATCAAAGCCCAGTTAGATACCAACCTGCTCGGCATGATTTATTGCTCCCGGGCCGTGTTGCCTCACATGATGCACCAGCGTAAAGGGCATATCATCAATATGTCTTCTATTTCCGGGCTGGTGGGTACGCCCACGTACACCATTTACGCGGCGAGCAAATTCGGCGTACGCGGCTTTTCTCAGGCGTTACGCCGCGAGGTCAGCATCTGGGGAATACATGTCTCCGCTATTTTCCCTGGGGGCGTGGAAACGGAATTTGCCGAAAAGAGCGGCTCAACCAAACGCAAAACGGGCATCTCCACCCCCCGCTGGCTGCGCCTCACCCCCGACCGGGTTGCGGAAGCGGTTTACCGGCTGGCCCGCCGTCCCCGCGCGATTGCCGTCGTCCCCTGGATGATGCGCTATTCTGTCTGGCTCAATAACATGATTCCGGGATTGGTAGATAAAATCATCGAACGCCGATTTGTCAAACCGGAGCGTGGACTGTGAGGTGGTGGAGGACAGCGTTAATCTTCTCCAATAACTTCCCCTTCGACCACTTCAAGCGTTTCCTCTGGTTCTTCGGGGTATAAATCTCGCTCGACCGTAGCAATCCCATTTTGTACCTGGTTCAGAATCCTTTCCAGTTCCATTTGCAAAGTGGCAAGCCGCTCAACGACATATTGATCCGCTTCGTTACGAACGTTTTCTGCTTCGCTCCTGGCTCTGGCAACAACCTGATCCGCGCGTGCATGGGCCGCCTGCACAACAGCATCTTTTTCCATTAGTTGCTCGCTTTTCTCACGAGCCAGGGAAATGGTCCGGTTCGCCTCTTCATGTGCCTGGGCCAGAATGCGATCTTTTTGTGAAAGAATAAGCTGGGCTTTTTTGACTTCATCAGGAATCGAGACGCGCATCTGATCCACCAGATCAAGCATCCGGTCTTCGTCTACAACAACCTGTCGAGTGAGGGGGATGGAACGGCTTTGGTTAAAAAGTTCTTCTAAGCGATCAACAAGGTGCAAAATATCCATATTCAGCCTCCGCAAAGATGCGGGATTATTTTTCTAACAAGCGATTGAGCCAATCGCGCGCTTTGTTAATGCAAAAATTACAATCCTAAGATTACACATAAACCAAAAATTCGTCAACTCACTCATCTGATCAATCCCGTAACGAAGTCATGTGCCTTCCATCCTGGCCTTCTGTGGAATTGTTGAAATGGTCAAGCAGTGCGCGCTCCACATGTGGCGGAACCATTGTGCTGATATTTCCTCCCAAAGAAGCAATTTCTCGCACCGTCGTCGAGGATAGAAACGTATGCTGTTCCTGGGTAATCAGCAGCATCGTTTCAATTTCTGAAGCCAGACGCCGGTTGGCATGGGCCATGCGGAATTCGTGTTCAAAATCCGAAAATACCCGCAACCCGCGCACAATCACTTGGGCGTTCATCGTCCGGCAAAATTCCACCACCAGACCACTAAACGGGGAGACTTTTATTTTGGGGTGTCCGGCAAACGCCTCTTTTACCAAATCCAGGCGTTGTTTCGCATCAAACACCAGATTCTTAAGCGGCTTGTCATAAACTGCGACAATCACCTCATCAAACAACTCAGCGGCCCGGCGGGCAATATCAATATGTCCGTAATGGATGGGATCGAAAGTACCAGGGAAGACTGCTTTTATCATGGTTAACTGATATCCCCTTCCCCTTCACCCCAAAAGCGACGTACCGCATGGGAAAGGAGGTTGTGTTCGGGTTGGGCCAAATCGGGATCAACCGCGAAAACTTGCTGTGCGTGGCGACGCGCTTTCTCGATGAGTGTTACATCGGTCAGGCTCGCCATTTTCAATTCGGAGAAACCAGACTGCCGCGTGCCGAGAAAATCACCCGGACCGCGTTGTTCCAAATCGCGCTCGGCCAGCACGAAGCCATCGTTCGTCTCTGTCATTGCATTTAGCCGCTCATTTTCTGCCTGATCATCCGCGTCCGGGATCAGCAAGCAGTACGATTTCTCCTGCCCACGCCCCACCCGGCCTCGGAACTGGTGTAATTGCGCCAACCCAAACCGGTTCGCGCCTTCGATGATCATCACTGTTGCATTCGGCACATCTACGCCCACCTCCACGACCGAAGTCGAAACCAAAATCTGGTGTTCCTGATCCCGGAAACGCGCCATCGTCTCATCTTTTTCGTCTGGGCGCAGCCGTCCATGCAGCAATCCCAAACTCAAATTAGGGAAAATGTCCTTTTGTAACCGTTCATGTTCTTCAACAGCGGCCTTGGACTCACTCTTCTCGCTTTCTTCCACCAACGGATAAATGATAAACGCCTGGCGCCCCAGGTCCACTTCCCGGCGCACAAGCCGGTACGCGCGCTCCCGTTCTAATGGGAACAGCACGTGCGTACCTACCGGCTGGCGGCCCGGCGGCATCTCATCCAGCACCGACAAATCCAGGTCGCCGTACACCGTCAACGCCAGCGACCGGGGAATGGGCGTCGCCGTCATGACAAGTAGATGCGGGTTCTCGCCTTTTTCGCGCAGAGCGGCACGCTGTTTCACACCAAAACGGTGCTGCTCGTCAATCACAGCAAATTGCAGGTTGGCGAAGACGATGGGGTCTTCGAGTAACGCATGGGTTCCGACAACGAGCTTAATATCCCCACTCTCCAACCCGGCGCGGATTTCGGCTTTTTCGCTTTCTGGCGTGGAACCGATCAATAAGCGGATTTGCTCTGGGCGGAGGGGTGGATCGCCAGCAGGATGG
>DATDOR010000059.1:0-8986 GCA_035293165.1 Anaerolineales bacterium
TATGCCAATTTCACCAAAATGATAAAACTCGTGAGCGATCAGGGAGGACATAAACGCGATGGGTTTGCCACGTGGAAAGAATAGGTTCCGTCATCTATTTCTCCTGGGTAGGGCGAACCCAACGGGGATAAGCCCATATTAGTCCAATGAAACATAGAATGGGCAAGGGAAAGAAGACCAGGTGCTTGGGAAGGGTTTCTTCAATGAATGCGGCAAAAAACAGCATCCACCCGCTGATGAAAAGCCCCACGAACACAAAAGCAATGAGCCAACTTCCCCAACGGGGGATGGATTGTTCCAGGGACATCAAGCCCAGAAAAAACGCCGGGAGCATCATCATAAAATTGCTGGTGGTTGTCCGGGGGATGATGAGGTTGGTCACAACGATGGAGAGCAGGGCTGCCCAAATAATCACGCGCCCGGTTTTTGTGCGAGACTGCCACCAACTCCATGCCAGGGTCAAAACGATAAGGCCAGTAGCCAACGTGGTCCCCCACCCTGCCAACACAGGAAAAAACACGCCGATCATCTCGACTGGAGAAATGCTCACCGCGTAAATGGGGTAGGCGGAAAGTTGCCCCCACATTTCCAGCGGCCATGTAGGGAGAATGATCAAAGATGCGACCAGTAAGATACCCAACGTGATACCAAAAGAGCTAATCAAACGCCATCGCTTTGTGGTTAACGCCCACAGTATCAAAAAAGGGATAAGCAATACGACCATTTGCGGTTTGGTCGTCGTGAGGGCGAGAAGAATTCCAGCCCGTATATCCTGATTTCGTTGTAAGGTTAATAAAACGAGCGCAATGAGCAGTGCATTCAACCCGGCAAACTGCCCAACCAATAGCGTATGTGCGCCATACACCCAGGAAAACGAGAACAAAATAAACAAAATAGTTTTTACCCGTGATATCTCCCATTTGAGCAAACGCAAACTGACTATGACCAACCCCACGATGGATAGCTCGAGTAGGGTCATCCACAATGCACGGGCTTGAGGAAAATCTAAAAAGCCAAACGGTGCGAAAAAAATCATGGAATGAAAGGGATAAACGAAATGGTGAAGGTCTTCCCCCTCTTCAGGACGGGCAGGGCGGCCATAAATCATCTGTTGGGCGAGGGCAGTCACATTAGGGTGATATGGGCTGAGTCCTTCGACGACCCATTTACTGGCGCCTGTCCACCGGTCAAGGAAATCCTGTCCCCCACCGGGGAAAGCTTGCACGAATCGGGTATTCAAGATTGTAAGCATAAAACTGCTGCTAACCAATAGCAGAATCCACAAAATCGGTTTTATATGGATCGAGTCGGTGTCAACCTTCGTTTTGATGCTCATGGGTGGAAAGAATCTGATAAATCCAGTATTTCACCTGCCGGGCAGTTTCCTCTACAGGCACATTCGTCGTGTCCAGCAGTTCAACAGGTGGGGTTTCCAGCGGCCCCTTTTCCTTGAACCAACGGTTGAAATTTACCTGATCCTGAATGTTTTCCGCATCGCCGCCGTTGTTGGAGCGTGCCCACAGCCGGGATTCCTGCACCTTATCATCACAGACCAACGCCAGGTAATGCGTCTCGCCGATATAGCGCCGTTCCACGCGCGATTCTATGTTATGCGGCACACCAGTCCCGGAGCCGAACAGCACCACCGGCCTGCCTGATTGGGCGATGTTTTTGCACATTCTCAGCCAGGTCTCGAAAAATTCCCGGAAGCCGTCTTCGGGGTTGTTGAAATAGGGTGACCAGAGAATGTCTATGTCGAGCAGAACCGCTTCGGGAATCGTTCCGGTCAGGGTGTGGCAGGTGGTCGTTTTCCCCGTCCCGCTCGCGCCTGTGACGAAAAGCAGGGGCAGACGCACGAACGGGTGGGGGTGCCCGCACGCGGGGCAGATGGCGGTGGTGTTCCCGTTCAGGCCGGGTTCGATTTCTTTGTCGGGTTGATAGGCGCCGCACTGAGTGCAGGTGTTGAGCATGGGGCTATTCTATTCCCAGATGCAAAATCCGTGCGCCGGTTTCGCCAACGGCATTGGTGCTTTTGCCGATGACGATGCCGTCTTCGGGGGTGGTGTATTCGCAGATGACTTCGCCAAAGACGTCTGTCTGGTGGGCGATGAGATCGCCTTTGTTGACTGTTTCGATGAGGTCGGGGAGGACGGTCAGCAACCCGTCCCGGTTGGTACACAGCCAAAACGAACGTGAGCAGATCACGCTCAAGGCGGGAGGGGATGCAGAATCCGACCGGGGCAGCGCGCCCAGCCGGGTGAGTGCTCGCTCCACCCCGGCCTGGGTGCGGTTGATCATCCCCGGTTGGAACACGTTCGGATCGCCGACCTCGATAGTGAGCGGTTTCATGGTTGGATTGTAACCTTTTTTGAGGAGAGGCATCCAAAGAGAAGATAATAAACCCAGGAACGGCGATCTTGAATGGAAAACTATCACAAGACGAAACGGAAAAACGCCGTTCCTTTTACAAGGAGTAATTTATGGAAATGGTTATTGACTTCCCCGGCGGGGCACGGGTGGACGCGCACTTTGGCCCTTATGCGGTTTATACCGACCAGCCTCCGATGGGCGGCGGGACAGGCTCTGCGCCCACGCCGTTTGCGACGTTCTTGGCTTCGCTGGGGACGTGTGCGGGGATTTATGTATTGGGGTTCTGCCAGCAGCGCGGGCTGCCGACTGAGGGGATTCGGATTATCCAACGGATGAAGAGCAGTCCGTTTACCGGGATGGTGGAGCAGGTTGACCTGGAGATTCAGGTTCCGCCGGAGTTCCCGGAGAAATACCGCCCTGCGTTGATCCGGGCCGCGGATTTATGCGCGGTGAAGAAGCATTTTGAAAACCCGCCGAAGTTTGAGATTTTCACGCAAGAAATGGAACTGGCGTAATCCCCCTCCTACAAGAGGAAACAAGCCTGATTTCGGTCAGGCTTGTTTCCTCTTACACAACATATTGGAGCATTTTCCTTAAGCGTTCCACCATCACGCGCATCGCCTGCACGGCAAAGAAGGGGGTATGGGAAACATGAATAGTGGGGGTTATCAAGCAATTTAATATTTTGGTATGAATAATTTAATGGTTACAAATCAGTTACTGCAGGGATGATCTCTTTGCCGAATGTTTCGAGCGGGGTGATTTCGTGGACGTTGGGCATGTTGAAGATCGCGTGGGTGACACCCAATCCAGCGAGGGTGCGGCATTGTTCGATGATGTCGGCGGGGGTCATCTGGCCGGGAGCGAGGTGGGCGGTGCCGAGGGTGGTTTTTTCGCTTCCCGGTCAAACCACGCGGCCCCAACGCCGAAATAGGTGCGTCCGCCAGAGAGGACATCGAGATTGGTCGCTTGTTTGACCAGGAAGGCAGGTTCGCGGTAGATGACTACGGTGACGAGAGTGCCGAGTTTAACGTTTTGGGTGACGGCGGCGAGGTAGGTCAACGCGCTATACCCTTCAAGCATGGGTTCGTCGGCCTGGCCGAGGCCAGGGAGTTGGAAGAAGTGATCCATCACCCACACGCTGGAAAAGCCGACGTTATCGGCGGTGCGGGCGATTTCTGCGAGTTTGGGGGCGATGACAGCGTCTCCGCCGGGCCAGGTGAAACAGGGGATTTGTAGTCCGATTTTCATGGGGAGTCTCTTTTTTATTCCAGGTGCGATGCATTTTCAAAGTGCGTCACTCCTACAGGCTAATTTTCAACGTATCCTTCATCCCAGGTGCGGGAGGGGTCATGGTTGCGGAGGTCAATGTTGAAATCTACGGCAGCTTTGAGGGCCAATAGGACAGATACCCATCCGGCGATCACTTCGGCGCGGTCCTCGTCGGGGACGCCTGCATCGGTCAGGGTCAAGTCGGTGCCCCCAGCGGAGTCGGGGGCGAGATCGAACGAGGTGATGCTGCCCCCGATATAAACAACGATAAAGCATTTGGGCGGAGTTCGTTCGAGGATTTGGCCTTTCCATTCCAATCCGTTGGGGAAGGATGAAGGGGATAATGCCCTCGGTTTCGATGGCGGACTCAGCTCAAAATCTGGCATTAACCACGGCAAATCCCAAAGAGCCGTTATTCGGTGGGGCCGATGTAGGTTCCTTCGGGGAGGATGGTGTTTTTGGGGATGACGACGATGCCATCACGGACGACCCAATCTTTATGATCTTTTTCCGTACCGTTGGGAAAGGCACGAATGGTGACACCCGGGCCGATGCGGACGTTTTTGTCGAGGATGGCGCCTTCGATGTGGCAATCACGACCGATACCTAATGGGATATCGGGATGGAGATCGGGTTTGGGGACTGTGTAGTAATCGGCACCCATGATGACGGAGTTGCGGATGACGACGCCGCTGGCAATCTGGCTGCGAAGGCCAATGACGGAGTTGCGTATTTTGGCGTTTGCAATGCGGCAGCCGTCGGCAAGGAGCACATGTTTCATTTTTGCGCCGTCAATGGATGAACCAGGGAGAAAGCGGGCGCGGGTGTAGATGGGGTTATTGGGCTCGTTGAAGTCGAATGGAGGGTTGGGGTTTGCCAGGCTGAGATTGGTATCGTAAAACGAACGGATGGTTCCGATGTCTTCCCAGTAACCATCGAAGTCGAAGCCGGAGATTTTGTGGGTGCTGATCGCGCCGGGGATCACTTCCCCACCGAAGTCGTCGTCGGTGGTGTTCCGCAGAAGATCGAGCAGGACTTCGGCGTTGAACATGTAGATGCCCATCGAACCCAGGAAGGGGCGTTTTTTATCATCCCGGCTTACAAATTCTTCGAGTACATTTGGATCTTTGGGCTTTTCTGTAAAACTGGAGATGCGGTAATCGGCGTCGCGCTTGAGGAGGCCAAAACGGGAAGCGTCTTCAGTGCGCACGGGTTGGACGGCGACAGTGATCTCGGCCTCGTTTTCCCAGTGGAATCGAGCCATTTCAGCGTAATCCATGCGATAGAGGTGATCTCCGGCCAGGATGACGACGAATTCCGCGCGAGTGGACTGGATTTCGAGCATTTGTTTGCGAACGGCATCCGCGGTGCCTTGATACCAGTCGGTATTTTCGGGGGTTTGTTCGGCGGCCCAAATTTGTACCCATCCGCTGTGAAAGGGGTCAAAATTGTAGGTACGTGTGATATGGCGGTGCAAGGAGACCGAATTGAATTGGGTGAGAACGGCGATCCGGGATATACCTGAGTTGATACAGTTGCTGATGGGAATGTCAATCAGCCGGTACTTGCCTCCAAAAGGGACAGCCGGTTTGGAGCGGTCGCGGGTAAGAGGATAAAGCCGTTTGCCGACACCGCCGCCGAGAATGACGCCAAGGGTTCTGCCGGGTGTTGCCATGTTGACCTCCATGAGTGAGAACTAAGGAGTAAGCAATGAGAAGTAGAAAACAGAGAAAGTTGCGGCAAAATGAGGTTTGCATTGCAACTGATAACTAACTTTATCATATTTTTAGATGCGTAGGCAACTGGAATTTTTTTAAAGCAAAAACCCTCCTCAAACAGGAGGGTTTCTGTGCCGAAGGTGGGAATCGAACCCACACACCCTTCCGGGTACACGATTTTGAGTCGTGCGCGTCTGCCAGTTCCGCCACTTCGGCAAGTGGGCGGAAGTATAACGAGAGATGGTCAATGGGTCAAGATTTTGAAAAGAGAAGGAAATCCTTGACGCGCCTATAGGGGTAGCGTATGATACCCGCCGCTTGGACGACTAAGTCGTTATTACCAACTTTTTAGGATGAAAGATGCGATTGGGAATTATTGGTTTACCACAATCTGGAAAAACGACGATTTTTAATGCGCTCACGCGTGGCGACCAGCCGACGACGATGGGCGGCGGGCGGTTTGAAGTCCATACCTCGGTGGTTGATGTACCTGACCCGCGCGTGGACCGCCTTTCGGCTATGTTCAATCCCAAAAAGACCATTTACGCCAAAGTGACCTTTGCGGACATTGCCGGGTTGGATGGCAGCGCCGGGCAAGCGGGAATATCCGGCCAATTACTTAACCAACTGACGCAGATGGATGGATTTCTGTTGATAGTCCGGGCGTTTGACGATGTCAATGTGCCCCACCCGGCAGGGTCGGTGAATCCCCAGCGTGATCTTGAGACGATGATGGAAGAGTTCCTGCTCAACGATTTGATTGCAGTCGAGCGGAAATTGGAGCGGCTGGAAGAAGAGCGGAAAAAGGGGGGAGGGCGGGATAAAGCCGCCATTCAACGCGAAAAGGAGTTGTTCGAGCGACTCCACGCCGCGCTTTCGGAAAACAAACCTCTGCGGGAATTGGTGTTTACGTCAGAGGATGAGAAAACCCTGTCCGGATTCGGATTCCTGAGCCTGAAGCCGATTTTGATCGTGCCTAACCTCGCGGAGGATCAGCATGCGGTGGAGATTGATCCCGGCGCGGGCGTGGCGATCCTCCCCTTACGGGGTCAGTTGGAGATGGAGATCGCCCAACTGACCCCCGACGAAGCGGAGATGTTCATGGAAGAGTACGGGCTGGAGGAATCCAGCCTCGCGCGGATGATCCGCATGGCGTACCAGAGTTTGGGCGTGCAGTCGTTTTTTACTGTAGGGGAAGATGAGGTGCGCGCCTGGACGGTCCGTGTCGGAGCTACCGCACCGGAAGCGGCGGGGGTCGTTCACTCTGACCTGCAGAAGGGTTTCATCCGGGCAGAGGTGGTCGCTTACGATGATTTGATGGCTTTGGGGGGCATGTCAGAAGCGCGAGCGAAAGGGAAACTGCGTGTCGAAGGGAAGGATTACATTGTGAAAGATGGGGAAATTGTCCACATCCGGTTTAACATATAATGACTCTATATTTTGTTCAGGAGTATATGATGGCGATGATGACATACGAACAAACCCGTTGGAAATTGAAAGACCTGTTTCCTGGGCGGGACAGTGAGGAAATGAAAGCGGCTTTTGAAGCATTGGAAGCCGATGTCAGCACGTTTGAGGTGCGGCGGGGAGAGCTGACCCCGGAGATTTCCACGGAAACCTTGTTGGATTTTGTCCACAGGGTGGAAGCGATTACCCGAGCAGGTTACCGGATTTATGGGTTCTCGGCCTTGTGGTTTTCTGAGGACACCCAAAATCAGGACGCACAAACGTTCATGGCGAAGGTGCAGCAAGTTTTCGCCCAACTCCAAAACCGGATATTGTTTTTCAGTCTGTGGTGGAAGGAATTGGACGACGAAAACGCCGCAAGGTTGATGAAAGATGCTGGCGAGTACGAGTATTGGCTGCGGGAGATGCGGAATTTCAAGCCCTACACCCTGACCGAGGCCGAGGAAAAGGTGATCAATATCAAAAACGTCACCGGCCCGAATGCATTGACGACCCTGTACGATACGATCACCAATCGTTATCAGTTTGAGTTTGAAATGGACGGAGAGAAGCAGATGCTCACACGCGATGCGCTGATGACCTACGCTTATTCTCCAGACGCCAATGTACGTGAACGGGCATTCAAAACCCTATACGAGACGTATAAAAAAGAAGCCCCAATCCTGGGACAGATTTACCAGCATTTGGTTCGTGATTGGCACAACGAAAACGTAGACTTGCGGAAATTTGCTACTCCGATCTCCGTTCGCAATCTAGCCAACGACATTCCAGATGAAGTAGTGGATACCTTACTCAACGTGGCGAACCAAAATGTATCCATCTTCCAGCGTTATTTCCGGCTCAAAGCCAAGTGGTTGGGAATGGAACGTATTCGCCGGTATGACTTGTATGCCCCTGTGACCAGCGCGGGCAAGACCTATTCCTATAATGACGCTATTCGGATGGTCTTGGATGCTTTTAGCGGTTTTACGCCGGAATTTGCTAACCTGGCAAAACGGGTTTTTGACAGCCGTCATGTTGACAGCGAGGTGCGGCACGGGAAAGACGACGGGGCCTTTTGTTTCGGCGTACTCCCGGAATTGACCCCTTGGGTGTTGGTCAATTATCATAACAAACCGCGCGATGTCGCGGTCCTGGCGCACGAACTTGGCCATGCCATCCATGCTATGCTTGCATCGGGCAATCCACTTCTTACTTACAATGCTTCCTTGCCCCTGGCAGAAACAGCTTCTACGTTTGGTGAGATGGTGCTGGTGGATTATCTGCTCGCCCGTGAGGATGACCAGGATGTCCGCACGGACTTGCTTTTCCGGCAGGTGGATACCGCTTATGCTACGATCATGCGACAGATTTTCTTCGCCTTGTTTGAACGCGAAGCTCATGAAATGGTTCAGAATGGCGCGTCGGTGGAAAACCTGTCAGAGGCCTATATGAAAAGTTTGCAAACCCAATTTGGAGATTCTCTGGAGTTAGATGAAGATTTCCGTTTTGAATGGGTAGGGATTCCACACATCTACAAGACCCCGTTTTATGTCTATGCGTATGCATTTGGACTGTTGTTGGTGCTCTCTTTATACCAGCAATACAGGGCAGAAGGGGATAGCTTCAAATCCCGCTACCTCAAAATTCTATCTGCAGGCGGCTCGGCTTCCCCGGCAGACATCCTGGCCGAAGCCGGCGTAGACATTCACAGCGCCGCGTTCTGGCAGGGCGGGTTTGATGTGTTGGCAAGTATGATAGAGGCTTTGGAGCAAATCCCCTGTTAGGCGCTCTCCGCCCATTTCCAGATGGGACGATCTTAAGGATCGTCCCATTTTTTTTATTCCTCCATGTCTTCAGTTTCTTCCTCGTACTCGGCAATCGCCTCTTCTCCAGCGCGGCGATCGAGCATGATCATCTGGTTGGCAACTACCTTTGTGAAATACCGGGTTTCACCTTCTTGATCGTATTTGATTGTTTTCAACCGCCCTTCCAGATAAACACGTCTTCCTTTTTGAAGATATTGCTGGCAAATTTCTCCCAAACGGCCCCAAGCTTCGATGTTGAACCACTCGGTCGCTTCTTTTGGCGCGCCATCCCCGGATTTCCACCGGCGATTTACGGCGACGCTGAATGTACACCCCTTTCTTCCCTGAGGGGTGAACCGGGTTTCAGGGTCT
>DATDOR010000060.1:0-8787 GCA_035293165.1 Anaerolineales bacterium
CCCCCACGCACACCTTTTTTTCGGGAACTCCCTACATCCAATGAAACAAGAAAAACTGGTTGACAATCAATGAGAATCAGGTATGATTGTGGAAACATCATACCACCATACCAGTTTAGAAAAATCGGATGTACCAGCCAGTCCGCTCCAATCGCCTTTACGAAAAAATCGTCGAACAAATCGAGCATCAAGTCCTGACCGGAGGCTTGAAAGCAGGGGATCAGTTGCCTCCCGAAAGAGAATTTGCCGAGCAATTTGGGGTCAGCCGGACGGCGATTCGAGAAGCCGTAAAAGCCCTGAGTCAGAAAGGGTTGGTAGAAGTCAGTCCGGGAAAGGGAACTTTTGTGACCAATGGAACGACACAAGCCCTCCGCCATTCGTTAGGGTTGGTGATAAGAATCGGGCAATCGGAAGGATGGGAAAGTTTGGTGGAAGTGCGGGAATTATTAGAACCGGAAATTGCTGCTCTGGCCGCCGTTCGAGCCGGCGAAGATCAAATTAATCAAATGCGGGAAGCCGTCGCCGTGATGGACGCCTCGCTGGATGACGTGGATCCATTCATCGAAGCCGATTTGGATTTTCACCTGGCCCTGGCGGAAGCCACTCGAAATGCCCTGATCCTTACCTTAATCGATTCGATTGTTGACCTGCTACGCGAACAGCGTAAACGAATTTTTTACGTGGATGGCGGCCCGGAACGCGGCCAATATCACCACAAACGGATTCTTGATGCAATTCTCCGTCGTGATCCCGACATGGCGCGCCAGGCCATGCACGAACACTTGCGCCAGGTGCAGGACGACAACAAGACCTCAGTTCAATAGGACTGAGGTCTTTTCATTTTAGTGTCAAATTTCACAAAGGAGTGAAAATGGCGAATCTAGGATATGTCGGTTTGGGTGTGATGGGCAGCCGGATGGCGAAACGATTGCTGGATGCCGGGCACTCCGTCACCGGATACAACCGGACAAAATCCAAGGCCGGTTGGCTGATCCAGGCGGGGATGAAGTGGGCAGACACCCCCCGCGCGGTGGCTGAAGCCGCCGACATCACCTTCAGCATGGTGACCAACACCCACGCGCTTTACGCCGTCGCGGATGGCCCGGACGGAATCCTGGCCGGGTTAGGGGCGGGCAAAATCTTCGTAGACATGAGCACCGTCAGTCCTGCCGCCAGCCGCACGCTGGCTGAAAAAGCCCGCGAGAGCGGCGCGCACATGCTCGACTCACCCGTGTCCGGCAGTGTGATCACGCTCGAAGAGGGGAAACTGACCCTCATGGTGGGGGGCGAACAGGACGTGTACGAGAAAGTCAAGCCCATCCTGCTGGACATTGGCCCGAAGGCGACTTATGTAGGCGGGAATGGGTTGGCGGTAGGAATGAAAATCGCCACGAACCTTTCGCTTGCCGTGCAGATGTTGGCATTCAGCGAGGCTGTCCTGCTTGCAGAAAAGAGCGGGATCAAGCGCGAGACCGCGGTCGAAGTGCTGACCAACAGTGTGATCGCCTCCCCGATGGTGAAATATCGCGGCCCGTTTGTCCTTCAGCAGCCCGGTGAAGCCTGGTTCAACGTCAATATGATGCAGAAAGACATGAATCTTGCGCTGGAAATGGGGCAGCAGCTCGACGTTCCCCTCCCAACCACTTCGATCACCAATGAATTTCTCACCGCTGCACGGGGGATGGGGTTGGAAGAATACGATTTCGCCATTCTATTTGAGGTGCTTGCCCGGATGGCTGGAGTCGGTCAATGAGTGATGCGATCCTGAAACCGGAGACCCATCCAACCGTGGATGTCGAACACTGGCTCGGCATGTACGAACAAATGGCGAAAATCCGCGCGTTCGAGGAAAAGGTCAACGAACTGTACACCAGAGCGTTGATGCCCGGCCTGGCCCATCTTTACACCGGGCAGGAAGCGGTCGCTGTCGGGGTGTGTGAAGCGCTGACCCGAGAAGATTACATCACCAGCACCCATCGCGGTCATGGGCACTGCCTGGCAAAGGGGGCGTCGGTAGATCGTATGTTTGCCGAATTGCTGGGTAAGGAAGCGGGCTACTGCCGGGGTAAAGGCGGCTCCATGCACATCGCCGATCAAGAAACCGGCAACCTGGGCGCGAACGCCATCGTCGGTGGGAGCGTGGGGATCGCCACCGGGGCCGCGTTCGCTGCCAAACGATTGGGCAACGGGCGGGTGGCCGTCTGCTTTTTCGGCGAGGGCGCGCTGGGGCAGGGATTGGTGTATGAAGAGATGAACCTGGCCCAACTCTGGAAACTGCCTGTCATTTACGTCTGCGAAAACAACCTGTACAACGAATACACCCACTACACCGAAACCACCGCCGGAGAACTCGAAGGCCGCGCCCGTGCCTTTGGGATTCACATCGAAGTAGTCAATGGACAAGACGTGCGCGCAGTGTATGATGTCACCCATAGGCTGGTGGAACGCGCCCGGCGCGGGGATGGGCCTGCCTTTTTGCTCTGCAACACCTATCGCTATTACGGCCACCACGTCGGGGACATCAACCGCACCTATTACCGCTCGAAGGAAGAGGAACTCGATTGGTCTACGAACCGCGACCCGCTCAAAACCCTGTCCGATTGGTTGATCGGCGCAGAACTGGCCGATCAGGAAACCTTCACCCAAATTCATGCCGGAGTCGAACGTGAGATTGAAGAAGCCGTGCAATTTGCCATAGATGCCCCATACCCTGACCCAATAGAGGTGGACAAACATGTCTATGCCTGATGCCAACGGTCGCGTCCTTACATTTGCTGAAGCCATCCGGGAAGCCCTGGCCGAAGAACTTCGCCGCGACCCGCGTGTTTATATTATGGGCGAAGACGTTGCCGAAGCTGGCACGCCGTTCAAAGTTCTGTCCGGCCTGGTGGATGAATTTGGCGCCGACCGGGTGATCGACTCCCCGATCTCCGAGGCAGGCATCACCGGCCTGGCCGTCGGCGCGGCGATGACCGGAATGCGTCCCGTCGTGGACATCATGTTTGGTGACTTCATCACGCTCACGATGGATCAAATGGTCAACCAGGCTGCGAAAATTCACTACATGTCCGGCGGCAAACTCAGCGCACCCATGGTGATGCGAACCACGCTGGGAGCCACTCGCCGCTCCGCCGCACAGCATTCCCAATCGCTCCATGCCTGGTTCAGCCACATCCCCGGTCTAAAAGTTGTCATTCCCTCCACGCCCTACGATGCCAAAGGATTGCTCAAAACGGCCATCCGTGACCACAGCCCCGTCGTCTTTTTCGAGGACAAAATGATGTACAAGCTCGAAGGTTTCGTGCCCGAAGAGGAATATACCATCCCGCTTGGCGTGGCAGACATCAAACGCTCAGGCGCCGACATTACGCTGGTTGCTACCTCCAGCATGGTACAGGTCGCCCTGGAAGCCGCCAGCATCCTGGCCGGGTTGGAGCTCAGCGCAGAAGTCGTTGACCCCCGCACCACCTTCCCCCTCGACAAGCAAACCCTGATCGACTCCGCCAAAAAAACCAGCCGCGCCATCGTCATAGACGAGGGCTACGAACGTTACGGCGTCACTGCTGAACTCGCCTCGGTCATCGCGGAGGGCGCATTTTACTACCTGGACGCGCCGGTCAAGCGCATGGGTGCGATGGATGTTCCCATCCCGTTTTCCCCCGCGCTCGAAGACCTGACCGTCCCTACCCCGCAAACCGTTGCCGAAATGGCAAAAACCCTTTGCGGAAAAATTTAACCTGACACCTGACCCTTAATTACCTGAAACCCTTAAAGGAGGTCCCCATGGCACTCAAAACATATGGCTTAATGGGCGTAGATTGGGAGGCGCGCGTCAACTTTGAACGCCTGCGAAACGAACGGCTGGCGCGCATCAAAAATTTACTCAAAGAATCGGAAATGGGCGCGCTGCTCTGCTTCGACATGAACAACGTCCGGTATATCACGGCGACCCACATCGGGACGTGGGCGATGGACAAACTGGCCCGTTTCTGCCTGCTGCCCCAGGATGACGAACCGATCAACTGGGATTTTGGCTCCGCCGCCCGGCATCATGATCTCTATTGCCCCTGGCTGGGGGATGGACGCTCCCGGGCAGGAATCTCCACCCTGCGCGGGGCCATGCTCCCCGAATCTGGCCGGGCGGAAGACGTGGCCCGAAAAATTCGGATCGAACTCGAACAGCGCGGCCTGCTCCACGAACCCGTTGGCGTGGACGCGGTCGAACTTCCTGTCCTCTTCGCCTTGCAAAACGAAGGCATCAAGGTCGTGGATGGGCAGCAATTGATGCAAAAAGCCCGTGTGGTCAAAACCCAGGACGAGATCACCCTGCTCGCCACCGCCTGCATGATGGTAGACGCCGCCTATGACGAACTCTACCGGACGATGAAACCAGGGATGCGCGAGAACGAATGTGTCGGCCTCGTCGCGAAAACGCTTTACGATCTCGGTTCCGAACACGTCGAAGGCGTCAATGCCATCTCCGGCGAACGCTGCAACCCGCACCCCCACGTCTACACCGACCGCGCGCTCCGCCCCGGCGATCCGGTCTATTTCGACATCCTGCACAGTTATATGGGCTACCGCACCTGTTACTACCGCACCTTCGTCATCGGCAGTGCCTCCCAGGCCCAGGTGGACGCCTACAAACGCTGCCGGGATTACCTCGACCACGCCATTAGCCTGATCAAGCCTGGTGTGACGACCGCTGACGTGGTCAAAATCTGGCCCAAAGCGGAAGAGTTTGGTTTCCCGAACGAAGAAGCTGCCTTCGCCTTGCAATACGGGCATGGCGTCGGCCTCTCGATTTGGGAAAAACCTGTCTTCAGCCGGTTGGTTTCCCTCGAACACCCCGAAGTGATCGAAGAAAACATGGTCTTCGCCCTCGAAACCTTTTGGCCCGCTACCGATGGCTGGTCTGCCGCCCGGATCGAGGAACAGCTTGTCGTCACCAAAGACGGCTGCGAAATTATCACTCGCTTCCCTGCGGAGGAACTGCTCATCGCTGGAGGCCACTACTACACCGCCACCGGAACGCTTCCGTCTACCCGCGAAACGCAATCCAACCGCAACTCCGCCTATTACACCAACGGCACAGAAAAAATCGCCGCCAGTGCGAGAGTCGAACGCGTAAATTAAGGAGCTAACCCTGCCCACCCAGGTCATCATGCCCGCGCTCGAAATGGCGCAAGATACCGGTAAACTGCTCCGGTGGCTAAAAAAAGAGGGGGAACGCGTCACCAAAGGCGAACCACTGATGGAAATCGAAACCGACAAAGTGACGGTGGAGATCGAAGCAGCCGCGACCGGAACCCTGACCGGATTCCGCGCCCGTGAAGGGGATGACATCCCGGTTGGGCAGGTCATCGCGCTCATCCTGGCGGACGGCGAACCCCTGCCCACCTCTCCAGCCCCTGCACCCCCCACGCAAAAAGGGCCAAAATCCGCCGCCAGATCCCTCACCGTCAGCCCTGTCGCCGCCCGTATGGCCGCCGAACACAACCTGGATTTGGCGCTGGTCAATCCGGACGGTGGCCGTGTTGAAAAAGCGGATGTCCTCGCCTATTTGTCGAAAGTTGAAAGCGTGGTGTCTTCTGCCGTACAGACTTCCTCTGTCCGGCTTTCTCCCGCCTCCCCCAAAGCTCGCCGCCTCGCGCAAGAACGCGATCTGGATTTGAAAATCATCCCTGGAAGTGGCCCGGAGGGAGCGGTTTTGACCGCCGATGTCCTCGCTTTTACCCCTACCCCCGCACTTCCGCCTGAACCCGCGCAACCCGAAACGCAGGCGCTTGGCATCAGCAACGCCTGGCGCGTGATGGCCGAACGCATGACCCACAGTTGGACGACCGTCCCGCACTTTTTCCTGTTACGGGAAGCCCATGCCCAGGGCTTAGTGGATTGGCTGGCCTCTGCCCGCTCTCGCACAGGCGAAAAACTGACCTACACCGACTTGCTCGTCAAACTGATCGCCGTCGCGTTGCGCCAGCATCCCCGCATCAACGCCTCCTGGCAGGATGGCGGCATCCAACTTCACTCCCAGATCAATGTCGGGATCGCTGTCGCAGTTGAAGATGGGTTGATTGTCCCGGTCATCCACAGTGCCGATGGCCTATCCCTGCGTCAAATCGCCGCCCGCCGCACGGATGTGGTACAGCGCGCGCAATCCGGCAAACTCCGCCCGGACGATATTCGCGGCGGGACGTTCACCGTCAGCAATCTCGGCATGTACGGGGTGGATGCCTTCAACGCTATCATCAACCCCCCGCAAGCCGCGATTCTGGCCGTCGGGCGCATCGCCGACCGGGTCGTGCCAGTAAACGGACAGGTGGTCATCCAGCCGGTGATCACGCTCAGTCTGTCTTGTGATCACCGCGCGGTAGATGGTGCGCGCGGGGCGCAATTCTTGGATACTTTGGTTCATTTAATTGAGCATCCGCTCAGTTTGTTAGATTGATTTTCGGGAGATGCGGAGTGAATCTTCAACATTATTTCATTCCACCACCGATTTTCTTTAGGAGGCTGCATGGAACCTTAAACCGCTTTTGTAACTACTCACCAGGAAGGGGATTGCCCTTCTCTCTTAGCCTGAGCAGTTACCCGCTTTTCTAATTTGTCCTACTAATTTAACCCCATCTTTGAAGGAGAAAGAGAATGAAGAAAAAACTATCCCTCATATTTTTGATCTTTTTGGCTTTGATGCTCGTTTCGTGCACCGCGGCCTCTACCCCAACGCAGGCTCCCGAGGCAACCGCCACACAGGCAACAGGCGGCGAAACGACCGGTGGCGAAACCGAGCCTACCGAAGCACCCGTCCCGACCACGCCTGCTGAACCCGTTGTCATCGGCGCGTCCTTGCCGTTGACGGGACGGTTTAGCGAACCTGGAACCGCTGCTAAACAGGGATACGAGACCTGGGCTGATCTCGTCAACCAATCTGGCGGGTTGTTGGGCCGTCCGGTGGAATTGATCATTGTGGACAACGCCAGTGATCAAGATACCGCTGTGGCCGACTACGAAAAACTGATCACCGTTGATCAGGTAGACCTGGTCGTTGGCCCGTTCTCCAGTTTTTTGGTGATCCCGACTTCGGAAGTGGCAGCCCGGTACGGGTACGCGTTTGTTGAACCGGCAGGTGGTGCACCGGATGTCTTCAACCGCGGATTGACAAACCTCTTCTTTGCCCAACCCGCACGAGGTGATCAGCAGGCTGTGCCCTTTGCAGATTACATTCTTGGCCTTCCTGATGGTGAACGCCCTCAGACCTATGCCGTTGTCAGCCAGGATGATCCATTCACCCTCGGCGTGATGGATGGTCTCAAAGAATTGCTCAATGCGGGTGGATTGGATTTGGTCTTTGATGAAATTTACGCTCCCGAAACCACCGACTTCTCCGCCATCGCCCTGCAGGTGGCCGATCTCGATCCCGATCTGATCATCGGCGGGACGGTGTTGGAAGACTCCATTGGTCAAATTCGGGCGTATGCGGAAGCCGGATACAACCCCCGTTACGCGTTTTACACCACCGGGCCATCCCTGCCGGGGCCGTTCAAGGAAGCGTTGGGCGACCTGACCGAGCGCATCTATAGTTCCATTTCCTGGTTCCCGGAGGCCCCTGGTTTCCAAAATGCGGATTTTGTCGCCGCATACACTTCGAAATTCGGGGTTGCAGCATCAGATGTTCCAGAAGATGCCGCGAATGCCTTTACGGTTGGGCAGGTACTCCAACAAGCTGCGGAAAATATTGGTTCGATTGACAATGCCGCTCTGATCGAGGAGTTGCACAAGAGTTCATTTGACACCATTGTTGGTCCGCTCAGTTTCGATGAAGTGGGTGGGCCACAGGGTAGTTTCATGCTCCTGCAATGGCAGGGTGATAGCTACACCATCATCGGCCCGACAGACCGTGCGCAGGGTCTCCCCCTCGGGCCGGGTGAACCCACCAGCGCCGCGCCAAGCGGTGACCCGGTACGGATCGGGATTTCGCTGCCCCTCACGGGCCGGTTTAGCGAACCCGGTTCCGCCGCCAAACAAGGGTACGAGGTTTGGGCCGCGTTGGTGAATGAGTCGCGTGGGCTGTTAGGTCGTCCGGTGGAATTGGCGATTCTGGATAATGCCAGCGATCAAGACACCGCCGTTGCGGATTACGAAAAACTAATTACTGTTGACCAGGTTGATCTGGTTGCCGGGCCATTCTCCAGCTTCCTGGTGATCCCGACTTCGGAAGTGGCCGCCCGTTATGGGTATGCCTTCGTGGAACCCGCAGGCGGCGCGCCGGATGTTTTCAATCGTGGATTAACGAACATCTTCTTCGCCCAACCGGCTGCAGGTTCTCTCCAGGCCGACCCATTTGCGGAGTATGTTTTGGGCCTGCCCGACGATCAGCGCCCGTCAACCTTTGCAGTGGTCAGCCAGGATGATCCCTTCACCCTCGGAGTGATGGAACGCCTCAAGGAGCAATTGACTGCGGGCGGATTGGAACTGGTCTTTGACGAAATCTATGCCCCTGAAACCACTGACTTCTCCGCTATCGCCTTGCAGGTGGCCGATCTTGATCCAGACCTGATCGTCGGTGGGACGGTGTTAGAAGATTCGATTGGGCAAATCCGGGCTTACCAGGAAGCGGGTTACCAGCCTCGGGGTGCCTACTTCACCACCGGGCCGTCCCTGCCAGGGCCTTTCAGTGAAGCGTTAGGCTCGGCTACCGAAGGCATCTTTGCCTCGATCTCCTGGTTCCCGGAAGCACAGGAATTCCAGAATGCCAAATTCGTCGCCAAATACCTGGAAATGTTC
>DATDOR010000061.1:0-14272 GCA_035293165.1 Anaerolineales bacterium
CCCCCACGCCCACCTTTTTTCGGGAATTCTCAGTCTTTAGTCTGAGTAGTAAGAACTTATGCACTTCGAAGAATTTTTCACCGTTGAAGGATTGGTCATCCTTCTCTTATTCGTTGCGACTGTGGTGGCAATCTTGTCGCAGCGTTCGCGTCTTCCGTACCCGGTCGGGCTGGTGTTGGCCGGGTTATTGCTGGCGCCTTTTGAACAGATTCCCGTTATCAATGGACTTCATATCAATATTGGACCAGAGTTAATTTTAGGGTTACTGGTCCCGCCATTGGTTTTTGAAGCAGCGTTCCATCTGAAATTTGACGATCTACGCCATAACCTGAAAACAATTTTGATTCTCGCGATTCCTGGGGTTGGGTTGACAACTCTTATTGTTGGGGGATTGGTTTCCGCGGCCACTGGTCTTGCACTCTCGACCGCAATGTTGTTCGGGGCCATGGTTTCGGCAACAGACCCGGTTGCTGTGATTGCTTTGTTTCGCACGATGGGCGTACCTAAACGGCTTCGTGTCTTGTTAGAAGGGGAGAGTTTATTCAATGATGGGACGGCTATTGTCGTCTTCAATATTGTTTTGGCCATCGTGTTGGAAGGAGGGAGCTTGAATTGGACGAATATCCTGGCGGAGTTTGCTATCGTGGCAGGCGGGGGTGTATTGGTCGGCGTGATGCTGGGGCTGCTGGTCTCTTTGCTGATCAGCCGGATAACGCTACCCTTGATTGAAGCCACCCTTACAACCGTATTGGCCTATGGGGCCTATTCTCTCGCTGAATTGGTTGGGGCGAGCGGTGTGCTGGCCGTCGTCGCGGCTGGAGTTGTCGGGGGCAATTTCGGACGGCAACGGATGGCGCCGACCACCGATATCGTTGTATCCAATCTGTGGGAGTTTGCGGCATTTATTGCCAACTCCTTTGTTTTTCTGGTCATTGGTCTGGAAGTTCAATTATCTGTCTTTGCGACAAATCTCTCTGCCATCTTGCTGGCTCTGAGTGCAGTGCTGGCTGCCCGCGTGGTGGTTGTGTTTGGCTTGACCTGGGTGCAAGAAACTCCCTGGAGTTGGCGGCGCGTTCTCTTCTGGGGTGGATTGCGCGGCGCGATTTCGCTGGCCTTGCTGCTCAGTTTGCCCGTGTTAGAGGGCCGGGAACAAATTCAAAGTATGACATTTGGGGTGGTTTTGTTCACCCTGCTGGTTCAAGGGGTGACCATGCGTCGTCTGGTTGAATGGGAGAAACTACCCAAACAACGTACCGATCAACAAGAAGAGTACGAGAGACGGCACGCGCGGCTGGTGGCCTCCCGCACGGCTTATGAGCACCTCGCTAAAATGAATAAACAGGGGCATCTTTCCGAACATACCTGGGGAACGATTGCGCCCATCCTTCGCCAAAATTTGCTGGCCATGACCGATGCCCTTGCCCGATTACTTACAACTGCTCCCGATGTCCAGGCGGAAGAATTAGACACCGCCTGGCGAGAGAAACTTCGCGCAGAGCGTACCGCTTACACCTCGCTACTCGCAGATGGCGTCATTTCTGAAGAAACCTTCATCCAGTTGGTTGCAGATGTAGACAGCCGTCTGTCGCGCCCAAAAACGGGCTGGACGGAATTGATTCGACAACAATCTGGGAGCCAGTCCGGGAAAAATCAATTAATTGTGGCAATTGTTCAGGAGAAGGATGCAGAGAATGCGGAAGAAGCGTTGACAAGTCTGGGAATACCCGCGTACCGGATGGAAAGTAGAGGCGGTTTTCTCAATCGAGAAAACACCACCTTGCTGGTCAATGTAGGCGAAGAACAAGGCGATCTGGCCTTGCGGGCGCTGGAAACAATTTGTGTCCACCGGGTGGAATATCCCAATACCTGGGTGCCGCTGGTTCCCTGGTTAGCACGTACTCAAGTTACCGTCGGGGGGGCGACCCTGTTCTTCATCGAGGTTGAACACTACGAGGATTTCTAAAATGAAAATGATTGTGGCTATCCTGCCCGATGCAGATAACGAAACCGTCTCTGCAAAACTTATTGAACGAGGATTTCGCGTGACAAAGATTGCCTCAACCGGGGGGTTGTTGAGCACCGGAACCAGCACCCTCATGATTGGGGTACAAGCTGATCAAGTGGACTTAGCTATCCAGGTGGTGAAAGAAAATTGCACCCCCGCGCCTGAGCCAGGGTTGAAGCGCGGCTCGTTATTTGTCATCAACGTCGCGCGCTTTGAACAGTTGTAAGTTATTTCAGTTCTCGATAATTCCGGTTGAAATACAACAATGGTTTGTCACTTTCCCCTACGCTTTTCACGGAGATGACTTCTCCCACGATAATTGCATGATTTCCTGCCGGATAAACAGCAATGACCCGGCAATCGAAAAACGCCAGCCCTTCTCGGATGAACGGCGAACCGGTTTCCAGCGTGAAAAACTCCCGGCCCTCGAAGCGATCCCCCAACTCTGTATTGGGATTGGCAAAGCAATTGGAAACTTCCTGTTGTTCTGCCGAGAGAATTGTGACACCAAAAGACTTTGTCTGTTCGACTAATTTCTGTGTGCGCGTGCCTATCTCAAGCGAAACCAATACCAATGGCGGCTCTAAAGATACTGACGTAAAAGAACTCACCGTCATGCCATGCAAAACATTTTCATATTGTGCGGCGACGATGGTGACCCCAGTTGCCCAAGATCGCATCGCGGTTCGTAAATCTTCAGCTTGCACTGGCATAAAAACTCCTATCAATTAAAATGCTGCGGGATAATACATCCCGCCCTGATTTACGTCAAGACAAACCTGATCGAAAGTGCAGCCCAAAGATTTTTCATGAAGATGACTCTCTGGCCCTACCAGACTTACGGTGATTCAGCGCAGCTCCCGGTGTTTTTCCTACACGGGTTTCTTGGGGCAGGGGAAGATTGGCTGCGTGTAGCCCAGGAGTTGGAGGGCCAGTATTTTTGCGTATTGCCGGATCTGCCCGGACACGGGAAAAATACGGATTTGCCCATCGCAGCCCCGCTAAGTTTTGATGTTTTGAACCAGGGATTATTGGCTTTGGTTGATCATTTGCGCCTGCCCCAGGTGCGTCTCGTGGGATATTCGATGGGCGGACGTGCGGCGTTATACTTTGCCGTGCATTACCCGGAGCGGGTTTCCAGTCTGATCCTGGAAAGCGTGAGCCCAGGTATAACGAACTCGGACGAACGCCAGGCCCGGGCCGCGGAAGACGACCGGCGGGCGGAAGCGATCCGGGCCGAGGGGGTGGAAGCCTTCGTCGAACATTGGTATACTCTGCCATTGTTCCAGTCCCTGAAGACTCATCCCCGTCGGGAGGAGATGATTGCCCGTCGCAAGGGAAACCACCCCGGCTGGGTTGCAAAAGCTATCCGCGACCTCAGCCCGGGACGCCAAACCCCAGTGTGGGATCAGTTACCTCGTTTGGAGATGCCGGTGCTGTTCGTCGCCGGTTCGCTCGATGAAAAATATACCCGGTTGGGAGAGCAGATCATTGTGCGTGTTCCACTCGCACGTCTAGCGATTATCCCTGATACAGGACACAATGTTCACCTCGAAAAGCCAGAAATTTTTATACCCCTGTTGAGAGAATTTTGGCTCTTTGGGATTTGCCGTGGTTAATGCCAGATTTTGGGGTGTGAGTGGGGTGTACACCACCCTCACACCCCAAAATCTGGGGACCTCCCCGCCGATTCCCAAAGAACCAGAATTTTTGGGTGTGGCTGATACAATATTTAATCTCCAATCTCTAAACTTCAGGAGGTTTCTATGACAACCGTACTCGTAAAAGGCGAGATGAACACATCCGCCGAGAATTTATGGAACACGCTCAAGGGGTTTGATTTGAAATATTTTCGCGGCTTTGCTCATATAGTGAATGGCAATGGTTTTGGCCAGATCGCGGGTGTAGAGAAAGGTGATCGCTTTGGTGAAATTCGTCATGCTCCTTTTCGCGCAAGCACTTGATAGGTGAATGAAAACTCGTTCCTTTCATCCGCCGGGTGATCCCAGCTTTCCACAACTTGCCAGACCATTTCGTCGAATTTGGGGAAAAAGGTGTCTGCCTCGACCGTTGCGTGGACGTGCGTGAGGTAAATCCGGTCTGCAAGGGGGAGGCTGAGGGCGTAAATATCCGCGCCGCCCCCGATAAAGACTTCAGTTTCCTCGCGTTGGCGGGCGAGGGCGAGGGCATCTTCGAGCGAGTATACGGTGTCCCACCCTGGGAGGTTGTAGCCCCCCGTGCGGGTGATCAGAACCCCCGTGCGGCCGGGGAGGGGACGTCCGATAGATGCGGCGGTTTTCCGTCCCACGATCAGATGGTGTCCCATCGTCAGAGTTTTGAAGTTTTTGAGGTCTGCGGATAATCGCCAGGGTATGCAGTTATTTTTGCCAATTCCCCTGTTTCGATCCATGGCGACGATGAGGGAGATGTGCATACGATTCAACGGGACAGCAAATCTCAATTCAGCAAATCACCCAACCACCTTATCGTTATACTGAGACTTCAGCTTTGATGTGGGGGTGGGCCTGATAGTTGACCAACTCGAAGTCTTCGTATTGGAAGTCGAAAATGGATCTCACAGCGGGGTTGATCCGCATCTCAGGCAGGGGGTAAGGTCGACGGGTGAGTTGTAATTGTGCTTGATCAAGATGATTCAAATACAAATGTGCATCACCAAATGTGTGAACAAAATCTCCCGGTTCCAGGTCGCAAACCTGGGCTACCATCATTGTCAGGAGGGCATACGAGGCAATGTTGAACGGGACGCCGAGGAAGATATCTGCCGAACGCTGGTAAAGCTGGCAAGACAGGCGGCCATCCACCACGTAGAATTGAAAAAGCAGGTGACAGGGTGGCAACGCCATCTGTTCGATATCGCCCACATTCCACGCGCTCACAATCATCCGGCGGGAGTCGGGGGTTGTTTTGATTTGCTCGATCACTTCGCTAATCTGGTCTACGGTAGTCCCGTGTGCCGTGCGCCATGACCGCCATTGCGCGCCGTATACCGGCCCGAGTTCGCCATTTTTATCCGCCCATTCGTTCCAGATGCGGACGCCGTTTTCTTCCAAGTAGTTAATATTGGTTTCCCCGCGTAAGAACCAGAGCAATTCGTAGATAATGGATTTTAAGTGAACTTTTTTGGTGGTGATCATAGGGAAGCCGGCCCGCAAATCGAAGCGCATTTGATGGCCGAAGATAGATAATGTTCCAGTCCCTGTGCGGTCTCCCTTTTTTGCGCCGGTTTCGAGAATATGTCTAAGCAGGTCAAGATACGGTTGCATAGGATGTGTTCTTTACCACTATCTTTCTTAAGTGTTCAAGAGGTCCCTGGCACGTTTGATATCTTGCTGAATTTGTGCGACCAACGCTTCTACTCCGGTAAATTTTTGTTCTTCGCGTAACCAGGAGATGAATTCAAGGTTCATCGTCTGTCCATAAAGGTCGTTTGCGAAATCCAACAGGTGGGCTTCAACGGTCAGGGTAGGTGTACCGTTTTCAAAGGTGGGGCGCAGTCCAATGTTGGTGACGGCTTCCCAACCTTTTCCGATGACGTGTGCGCGGCAGGCATAGACTCCCTGAGCAGGAATTGCTCGTCCTGGTTTTATTGCCAGATTTGCCGTCGGGATGCCAATCCTCCGCCCGCGTTTGGCACCTTCAATCACGTGACCGGATAATTGAAAAGGGCGTCCTAAGAGTTCGCTGGCTTCCTGTACCCGACCTTCGGCCAAGGAGGCTCGAATTTGACTGGAGGAGACGATTTTACCCGAATAATTCACCGGCCCCACCACATGAAGCTGGTATCCCAGTTCTTCACCGAATTGGTGCAAAGCAGGGATATTTCCTTCGCGATTGTGTCCCATAGCAAAATCGTACCCCACCCAAAAATGGGTAAAGCCCAGGTGTTGTTTGAGACGAGAAAGAAACGTCCTGGCGGGAAGGGCAGCAACATCCTGGTTAAATGGGTGCGTGATGACGATGTCTACACCCAATTGCTCAAATAAGGCGGCACGTTCTTTGGCAGTGGTAAGCGCGGGAGGCGCTTTATCTGGACGTAGGACGGCAACCGGGTGGGGGTCGAATGTAAGCACAACTGCCGGAACTTGTTCAGCATGTGCTCCGGCAGATAATTCCCGAATAATCGCCTGATGGCCTCGATGCACGCCATCGAAAGTGCCAATCGCCAGCCAGCTGTTATCTAATTGGACGTTATCAAGTGAATTGACATGCTGCATAAAGATAAAAAAGGAACGCCTTAATCAGCGGACTATCGGAAAAGATAGCCGCAAAGAAAAGGCGTTCCTGGGATTTGCTTATCCGATCAAGAAAACTTTGCGTGGTTGCCATTCGTTCTCAATATTTTCGACGAGCGCAACCAGATCGCCCTGTTCTGTCAGAGCGCGTGCCCACTCCGGCGAATCTGGATCTGCCGGAACACGATGTCCGTGGCGAACGAGGTCTACTTCTTCGCTAGAGAGTTCTACCAATGGCCAGTCGGCGAGGGCTTCAGCCGCTGGAATCAGATGTTGGTACCAGTCACCAGCTTCAAACGATTCGCGTAAACGGCGGAGGGATATAGCGTCACGCAGCGTAAATCGTCCGCTCTTTGTCCGGCGCAGGCCCACCAGATGAGCGCCTACACCCAGCGCTTCGCCTAGTTCGTTAGCAAGAGACCGCACATAGGTTCCAGAAGAACAGAACACGTCAACGACAACTTCTGGGGGTGCCCATTCGAGCAAGTCCAGACTATATACATTGATTTTTCGTGGTTCCAGTTCGACTTCTTCTCCTTCGCGGGCGCGTTCATAAGCCTTTTTCCCATTTACCTTTACGGCAGAATAGGCGGGTGGCTCTTGTTCAAATTCGCCTACATAGTTTTGGAGAATTTCTTCGAACTTCTCTTCCGTAAGATTTGCCAATATATTAGCAGCTTCAGCATGACTGGTTTGTTGGCCTTCGGAATCGTAGGTATCTGTGGAAGCTCCCATCCGGATGGTTGCCTGGTAGCGTTTATCAGAAGCGGAGACATATTCACTTAAACGAACGGCCGGACCGATTAAGATCACCAGCACCCCGGATGCGCGTGGATCCAACGTACCTGTATGTCCGGCACGGCGGATACCCGTTCCCCGCCGGATAATCTGCACGACATCGTGAGAGGTTAATCCAACAGGTTTATCTACGACCAATACCCCTGAGACGACATTTTTAATTACGTTTTTTTCCATTTCCTTTTTTCCCGAAATTGAGATTTGGTAACCACTCAGCCATGGATAGGAATTGGGATATTCCTCTCTTCGGAAACTTGAGTTTGTTTGGTTACGAGGATTGTTACAATTTATATTTCAGGTTTTAGCATATTTTAAGATGACATATACTCTTTTGAAGTAGCTACTCAGGCTAAAGCAGAAGGCCTTCGGGACATTTCTACTCCGGGACGAGTAGTTACCTTTTGAATTTTAATTATGCAATAAAGTATGGGTCACATCTAAAACATTAATAAGCACCTCCTCTAAAGTACCAAAGATTTCTGCTCCTGAAGCAGCCGGATGACCACCACCCCCAAAAGATGAAGCTACTTTGGATATATCATAGCCAGGGCGTGCACGCCAGCTAACTTTTACCTTGCAATCGGGTTGCTCAACAAAGATCATGGCAATATCACAATCTCGAATCGTCG
Organism: Anaerolineales bacterium; assembly: GCA_035293165.1. Lineage (GTDB taxonomy): Bacteria > Chloroflexota > Anaerolineae > Anaerolineales > JABWBV01 > JABWBV01. The sequence goes on from DATDOR010000061.1 coordinate 7,686, forward strand.
TCAGAATGTTAATCAAATCTGCATCATCCCGGCCCGAATAACCTGCCGAACGCCGGTCTTCCATTGAAAGAGTTGTCCATACCATACGCCCGTTGCGTTGAATATGTTTGAGGCCTGCCCCCCAAAATTGCAGGGATTCGAATGAACGAGAGGCAAGCGCTTGTTCGTACAATATGGGCATATCCACCCCCAAATCCATTAAATCTGCGGCGATCCGCAGTGATTTCGGAGTGACATTGCGGGTACGGAACCCGATTGTGTCAGTAATGATTCCGGTCATTAACCCCGCCCCTGCCGGAACGGAGAGAGAAAAACCCCAAATGGGCAAATATTCGGTGATCATTTCTGCTACAGCGACGGCTTGTGTATTAATCAGGTTAATTTTAGCAAAATATGTGTTCGTTGTGTGATGATCGATATTGATATCTGGTGTGCCATACCCGGCTAAAACCTTCCCAAATCGGTTGGTATCGGAGCAATCTACAACAATAATTAAATCTACTTCGCCTTTGGGTTTTCGTTTTACTTCTTCGGCGCCGGGGAGATGGTTGAAACTGGTCGGGACGCCATCTTCCAAGACCATTTGGACCTGTTTGCCCGCGGCTTGAAGGGCGAGGCCTAAACCTAGCGTGGAGCCGACCGCGTCGCCATCGGGACGCAAATGGGAAACGACCAGGATATGGTGCGCAGCGGTAATCGCAGTACGGGTTTTTTCTAACAGTGTTTCAAGCGTTGTCATTTTCCGAAACACTTTCTTCGTTTTGGGTTTTTTCTGAAGCCAATGCATCAATCAGCTTTTCAATCCGCTCGGCGCGTTCAGGCGTAGGATCCCATTTAAAGCGTAATTGGGGAAATGAACGCAGTTCGATCCGTTGGCTGAGTTGATACCGGATATATCCGCGAGCACTATGTAAACCGGTTAAGATCTCGTCTTTGCGCTCTGAGCCATCCAAATAAGAGGAAACGAAAATTGTGGCATAAGCCAGTTCACGATCAACCGATACATCTGTTATGGTGATCCCGGCCAGGCGCGGATCAGTTAATTCTCCGACCAACATTTCGGAAACTTCTTCTCGGATACGTATGGCAATACGATGCTGGCGGATTTTGGCAACCATTATGCAACCGGGACTAGTTCAGTCGTGAAACATTCAATGATGTCACCGACTTTTATATCGTGAAAGTTTTTCAACCCAATACCACACTCAAAACCCTGACGTATTTCGCGCACATCTTCGGTGAGATGTTTGAGGGAGGCAAATTCTCCTTCAAATACCACCTCTCCAGCGCGCGTAACGCGTGCTTTCGCATTGCGACGAATTTCTCCTTCGGTAACATAACAGCCCGCAATCAAGCCGATTTTGGGAATCTTGAAGGTAGCACGCACTTCCACCCGGCCCAGCACCACCATTTTTTCTTCCGGTTTAAGCATACCCTTGAGGGCTTTTTCGATGTCTTCTTGTAAACGGTAAATGATGCTGTAAAGGCGGATGGAAATCCCCTCTGCGTCCGCCAAACGCCGGGCGGCTGAGTCGGGTTGGACGTTAAAGCCAATGATGATGGCATCCGAGGCAGTGGCCAGCATGACATCATTTTCGCCAATGTTTCCTGTTTCTGCATGGAGAATGTTGATGCCGATCTCTTCACTGGATAGATCATTGAGCAAGGATATGATTGGCTCAAGCGACCCTTGTACATCGGCTTTGATGATTAGCCGTAATTCGCGCACTTCACCCAACAAGAATTGATCAAATATCTTTTCGAGGGAGACTTTAGAACGCGTTGCATTGAGGGCTTCTTTTTGCTGTTGAAGTTTTTTGTTTGCAATGTGTCGGGCTTCCCGTTCGGATTCGGCAATATGAAAAAGTTCTCCTGCGCTGGGGACATCGCTTAAACCCATCACAGAGGCAGGAGTAGATGGTGTGGCCTTTTGGACTTTTTGCCCACGATAGTCAAACATTGCTTTGATCCGTCCATATGCGGTTCCCGCCAAAACGACATCACCCACAGAGAGCGTGCCATTTTGCACGAGCAAAGTAGCTACAACCCCCTTGGCTTTTTCCCGCCGGGCTTCGATGACACTACCGATGACGATTCCTTCTGGATTAGAGCGAATATCAATTTCGTCAGCCACCAATAAAATGGCTTCCATTAGGTCTTCAAGTCCCAATTGTTGTTTGGCTGAAACAGGGACGATAATGGTGTCTCCATCCCATTCGTCCGGAGTCAATCCTACTTCTGAAAGTTGTCGCTTGACCAACTCTGGATTGGCATTTTGCCGGTCAATTTTGTTCATCGCGACAATGATGGGCACTTTCGCAGCTTTTGCATGGGCGATGGCCTCGCGCGTTTGCGGCATGACCCCATCGTCTGCGGCAACGACGAGAACGACGATATCTGCCCCTTGGGCACCTCGCGCACGCATGGCTGTAAACGCGGCATGACCAGGAGTATCTAAAAATGTAATGATACGTCCATTATGAGTAACCTGGTAAGCCCCAATATGCTGTGTAATCCCCCCCGCTTCCTCCGCAGCAACACTGGTATGACGAATTGCGTCGAGCAAGGTGGTTTTGCCATGATCGACGTGTCCTAAAATACCCACAACGGGAGGACGATTAACAAGTTGATCTGCACTCTCTTTGGCAATCAGTTTCCGCCAGAGAGGAAGTTCCCCCAGGTCTTCCTTGACCTCCTCCTCATAAGCTTCAAGTGTGGCCTCATAACCCATCTCAGCAGCGACAATCGCCGCGGTATCAAAATCAATATTTTGATTGATGTTCGCCATCACCCCATTGGCCATTAACGTCTTAATGACGTCAATAGGGCTGACAGAAATCGAGTGTGCCAGGTCCCGTACAGTAATATTTGCGGGCAATTCGATGACTTTATCTTTTCCGTTTTCACTCATAAGCCGCCTCCTATATATCACAACAATGCTCCTCAGAATGAGAATTCCTACCCAGAAGAATCTTCCGGCAGGGTCAGCATATATTGTGTTAATTGCTCTATATTAGCCGGTGTGAGCGTGGTTCTGAGTGCGCGCTCCAGACCGGTTTTTAATCCAAGCTCCCAACAAGATCGTTGGTTATGTAAATATGCTCCGCGCCCGGCTTGTTTCCCTGTTGGATCCACCAATACTCCTTCAGAGGTACGTACTAGCCGGATTAGCTCCCGTTTGGCCAAAACGGTGCGGCAGCCAACGCAAGTACGTTGCGGGATGTGTTTGCGGCGTTTTGTCACAGATTTGTAACCGCAAAATCCGATTATTCCCAGTCGTCGATCCAAGTGTCCTTGCCACCCCGTTTGTGCTTGCGTTTGACAACCATCATATCCAGATCAGGATCATATTCAATTTCTTTATGGGATTTCTTACCTTTCTTTTTCTTCTTCCCTTTTGAATCCTCTTCATCCTCTTCATCTTCTTCTGCTACTTCAGTAACTTCTTCTAAAGCCAATTCTTCAAGAGAAGCCCACTCATCTAATGAGTCATCCGTGTGCGAAGGCTTAACTGCAGATTCTTCTGCCACAGAACTGGGTTCTGAGGGCATTTCTTCAGTCGTCGGAATTTCTTCTATTAGGGGCTGAGGGGATTCTTCAGTAAGAACCGGAACGGGCTGATCTTCGGCTGGCTCACTTTCAACTTCTTCCACAGTCCCGGGTTCAGGAGTCGCTTCGACCAAATCAACCGGTTCCACCTCTGGTTCGATAGATGATTCGGGTTGGGTTTCCTCGGTTGTTTCGATCACTTCCGCTCCAACAGCAACTGGTGGTTCAGCTTTTTCCTCAACTGGAAGGGACGCACGATATTCATCTAACGCAGCTTCGATTTCTGCGAGGGCTTTTGGCCCCATGCCATTCAGCCCCAAAATAACATCCGAATCCAGCATCAACTGGTACATCAAATCGCCAATGGTCGAATATCCTTCGCCCCCTAAAAGTATGGAATACCGGATAGGTATACCTAATTCATCTAACGGAGAATCAAACGCCTCTTTCGGAATAGAGGAGCGAATGGTATCCAGACGCTCTCGTTTTGCGAGTTTTTCAGCCTCTCGCCGTTCCAAAGCCATTTGCTCTGAACCGACCACAAAACGGGTGAGAACCTGGTATTCCTCGGGGGTGATGGGGCGCCCTTCAGATTTTTTCGTTAGAATATTTTCAACCTGTAAGATAAGGTCCTTTTCACGTGGATCAAGCTCTTCTTGCATCTCCAGGCTTTGTCGTTTATGGATCGCATCAGCAGCCGCTTCCGGCAGGCTCTTGATGTCAATGCGCCAGGCCGTCAACTTTGCAGCCAGACGAGCATTTTGTCCATCGCGACCAATGGCCAGGCTCAATTGATCTTCTGGAACGACAACCGTGGCTGTTTTGGCTCCTTTTGCCATTTTGTCCAGGAAAACCCCTACGACGCGTGCCGGGCTAAGGGCCTTTGCAATAAATTCTGCCGGCTCGGAATTCCACTCGATCACATCTATTTTTTCTTCATTCAACTCTCGTACAATCGCTTGAATACGGACTCCACGTACGCCTACACAGGCCCCAACTGGATCAATTCCAGGTTGAAGCGCCGAAACCGCCACTTTGGAACGCTGCCCGGGCTCGCGTGCAATGGAACGAATTTCGACCATTCCTTGATAAATTTCAGGAACCTCATCTTCAAGCAAGCGACGCAAGAAGTCCCGGTGTGCTCGGGAAAGGATAATCTGCGGTCCACGTGGGGTCTGTTTCACTTCGGCAAGCAGGGCACGCACCCGATCATGGACACGGAACCGTTCCCCCGAAATTTGCTCCTTCCGTGGCATGATTCCTTCGGCTTTTTTGTCCAGCCCAAGTGTGATATGGCTAGAGCTAACCGCTTGTACGATCCCGTTGACAATTTCGCCTGTTTGATTACCAAAATACTTGAATTGCTCTTCTCGTTCAGCTTCCCGCATGCGTTGCTGAATGACCTGGCGGGCAGTCTGCGCCGCCACGCGTCCAAAGTCTTTGGGCGTGGTTTCCACAATCACCATACTTCCAAGTTCTGTATTCGGATCGACTTTCAACGCCTCTTCGATGGTGACTTCTGTCCGTTCATCGTGGACACTATCCACCACTTCTTTTTCAGCATAGATCAATACCTTTCCGCTATCTGGATCAACTTTTGCAACAACCTGTTGTGCATTCGACGCATTTACTGCTTTCCTGTAAGCGGAGATCATCGCGGCCTCAATGGCTTCTAAAATAATCTCTTTAGAAAGCTGTTTTTCGTCTAATACCTCATTAAATGCCAGGGTAAACTCATTTTTCATGGAACGGACTCCAGTCACGGGAAAACTGCTTTATGGTAAATAATGAAGCCAGGCAGATTATGAAATGGGTTATCCCCATTTCTTCGCCCCGTACAACAATTCCTTAATAATTTCTTAAAACGAATTTCGTCTTATTACGCACAAAAAGTGGGGAATACCCACTTTTCCACGAAAATCGGTCTTCTAGGCCGCTTTGACGCTGAGAAGATTGTATCATGTCCCCAAGGCATGTGCAAGGCATATTCTCTGAAGCCCAATCATTTTTAAGATTTATTCGTTCAATTCGTAAAACCTGTACTGAGCAAAATCGAAGTATTCGTGTCAAAAAACATTACGCCTCAACCGGCTCCCGAAACGCCTCCACTGGAATACACATGCAAAACAGATTCCGGTCACCGTACACATTATCTACCCGCCCGACGGGTATCCACAACTTTGCGTTTCGGACGAAAACGGACGGGAACGCCGCTATCTCACGGGAGTAAGGGCGATCCCATGCGTCCGCCATCACCACCTCGGCGGTGTGCGGAGCGTTCGCGAGCGGGTTATTGTGGGCGTCCATCTCCCCGCGTTCGATCTGGGCGATTTCCTCGCGGATGGCGATCATTGCCTCGCAGAAACGGTCGAGTTCTTCCAGCGACTCGCTCTCGGTGGGTTCGATCATCAACGTTCCAGGGACGGGAAAGGACATCGTCGGCGCATGGAATCCGTAATCCATCAGGCGTTTGGCGACATCGTCCACACTGGCGAACGCTTTCAGGTGCCGGAGCTCTACGATACACTCGTGGGCGATGCGATTGTTTTCGCCTCGATACAGCACGGGGAAGTGCGCTTCGAGCCGTTCGGCGATGTAATTGGCGTTCAAAATCGCCATCTGGGTCGCTTTCTTCAACCCTTCCGCGCCCATCATGCGGATGTACGCATACGAGATAACTAAAATGCTTGGGCTGCCCCATGGCCCGGATGACACTGTACCGAGTGGCTGCGAACCGCCAACACCCTCGACCTGTGGGTGATTGGGCAGGTAAGGCGCGAGGTGTTCGGCCACACAAATCGGCCCCATCCCAGGTCCACCGCCCCCGTGCGGGATGCAGAACGTTTTGTGAAGGTTCAGGTGGCACACGTCTGCGCCGAAATCGCCCGGCCGCGCCACCCCGACGAGCGCGTTCATGTTCGCGCCGTCCATATACACCTGCCCGCAGTTCTCGTGGATGATCCGGCAAATCTCTTTGATCGCCGACTCGAAGACGCCATGCGTGGACGGGTAAGTCACCATCAATGCAGCCAGTCGAT
>DATDOR010000062.1:0-3385 GCA_035293165.1 Anaerolineales bacterium
TAAGACCCCCAGCCCGGCACGAAATTTTGTGTGATGTAGTCTACAACCGCTTCGATCTCAGCGTCTGCCAGGATACCCTCCCAGTTAGGCATGGCCGTGCCCCGAACGCCCTTTTTGACAATGTTGATTACGTCTTCTCGAAGCGGCAACTCGCCGGAGGCAGTTGTGCGGAATTTGAACTGACCGGAGGTGAAGTCCCGGGGTCTGGGGTTGAGATATTTCGCAACAGCCCCATTCCCGTCGCCATTTTCCCCATGGCAAAAGACGCACCTCTCCTGGTAAATCGCTTCGCCGTTTGCCTGGGCTTGTGCGGCCACACGTTTTGTACTGCTGAAGGGCATCACGCTCGCCAGCGCAGCGATCACGAAGCCAGTGACTAGCAGGAGAAGGGAAAGTTTTGTGCGTTTGTTCATGCTCTCATTGCTCATTATTCATTATTCATTATTCATTGTTCATTATTCATTGTTCAACGCTACTCTCCCGGCACAGCCTCCGGCCGCCTGGGTTCTACATCTGCTGTGTCGTATTCAGCCGCAATGATCTTCCAGATTTGTTCGTCGGTCAACTCGTCTTTCCAGGAAGGCATAGCAGAATCCCATGGGCTGCCCTCGTTGGGTAAACTAATCCCGCCTTCTTTAATACGCCAAAAAGCATACGCCTCGATCACAGTGGCAATCGTGTCCTCAGAGCGAAAGTTGGCCGGTCGCAAGCGAAAACCATCGGCCATTGGCCCGCTGCCGTCTGCCGGCGTCCCATGACATGGGCGGCAATTGGTCTGGTATAGTACCCGACCTTCTTCGATGATTTCTGGATCTACCGTACCATCCGGGTTGCGGAATGGATTTGTCAGTTTCTCGTATGCGAACGGGATGGTCGGGTGTTGGATGCGAAGTGCAGGAGGTGGATTTGAGGAGGGTGCTACGTTGGTGTACACCACCCACCCGGCGAGTAGGGGCACGACGACGAGCACCACCCAGCGAATGATTGTGAAGATACGATCTCCTGTCGCCTGGATAGCCTCCCGGCCGCGCAGGAAGGAGTCAACCGGCAACCAGAACTCTTTCAGCCGGGTCTCATCGGCAGCCAGGTAAACGAACAAGCCAATCACAATGAGCGCCAGGTAGATCCCCATCAATGCGCCAGGGATGGGCAAAGGCTCGTCTCGATTGGCAATCAACATCGAGAGGTACGGCACACCATACAGAAGAAACAGGTAAATGCCGGTGAATGTCAGGATGGTCGTCCAGAAGAGGGGTAAGCGTTTAGGCATAAAACTCCGTTGTTCATTGTTCATTCGTTAAAATACCGGCGCTCTCTTGCAAAAATGCAATCAAATCTGCTACCTGCTTGACAGTGAGCAATTCGCCAAAATTGGCCGGCATGATGCTTGGTTCATCTGGAAACCGCTTTTCTCGACTTATATCGGATTTGTTCGTGACGGTAACGACGCCTTCTTTGTCTTTGACAGTTACCGTTGTCTCATCTTCAGTGCTGATGATCCCTGAAATCAGTGTCCCATCGTTTAGTTGAAGCAGGATTGGCTCGTACCCACCAGAAGCAATGGCTGCACTGGGATTCATAATGGATTCGAAGATGTACTCAAGCGTTTGTGTAGCGGCCACATCCGTGAGTTCTGGGCCTACCTCCGCGCCTTCACCGGCCACAGTGTGGCATTTGATACAGGCAGCTGCTCCCGCCTCGTCGAAGAAGAGCGCCTTCCCGGCAGCGGGATCACCTTCCACGACAAGACTGAACGGTGCCCCTCCTACAACTTCTGCCGTGGCAGCGTTCAATATGGCAGCGGGAAGGGAGATGGCAGCGGCGTCAGGTTCGCAGCCCTGCGATTGCATATAGGTGATCACAGCCATAATTTCTTCTGCATTCAAACTGATGGGTGGGAGGTAAACCTTTGGCATTGCTCCCGAGAAGCCTTCGACGATGTAAGCATTTGGATCGGCAACGGATTCGACCAGATAGTCGGTGGGCGTTTGAATCTGTGCCACGCCGGCCGCCTGCCTTTCGGGGACGCGCAGGTCTCGGGCTCTGGCACACACGTTTTCGTGGTTTGGTCCGCGTACGGCCGAGCCCTGATCCCCCAAGCTATGACAGGTACTGCATTTACCCTTGCCCCAATAGATGGCCTCACCAGCCTCTGGATTGACCCCGGCAGCCGCAACGGCCGTATTCCCTCCCCCGGAGATGTCTGTGATTAGGGCCCCAATGTACACGAACGCCCCAAGCATAACCAGCACAAACACGATAGTCCGCCCTCCAGGCCACAGCCAGGCGGCCAATGCGGCAGCGGTGAGGAACCACAAAACCCAGGAGAACAGCAGTGTTGGCGCGTCGGCGATGAGGGCGATAAAAGTGCTCAAGCAGGCGAGGGATGCGAGAATGCGGGCAAGTTTTTTCATTATCATTTGCGCTCCATTTCTAGGCTGCGCTTGAACACATCGGTAGAGTTTTCCCAGGCTGCAGGATAATGATGGCTTAACCAATCGCGGATCATTGTCATTTGAATAGGGGTCAAAGAATCCAGCGGCGCCTGGTGGAGGGCGCTCTGTTCGGAGAGATAGTACGCTTTACCACTGGCCGGATCGATGGCAATATGGGAGACGCCGAGGGCATAGTAACCATGCAACTGACCGTACAGCGAGTAGCCGGAGACAATTACGGCGGTAACCCGGTCAACTCCATTCAGGCCGGGGGGTAGAATGCCTTCCACCTCCTGCCACCCCTCCAGGCTATCGCCGAGGAAGGTGTTTCCGCTGAAGATGAGCTGGGTGTACCACTGTGCCATAAAAATTCAGTGAAGGAACTGAAGGAATCGCCGGTTGTACTCAACCGCCCTCAGTTCCTTCGGTCAATCGCTTGATGCCCTCACTGCCGGTTCTGCCGGTGGATGAACAGTCATCGTTCCTGGCTCCACCTCGCCAGTTTCAGATAGGCCAGCCAGCCAAAACACGAAAGCTGTAAGAGCAATAAAGGCTGCAACAATCCCGGCGATCACCCGGGCCATGTATGCCATCGTGGGGGTAAAAGCCGAAGCCGAGGTATCTCGCAATGCTCCAAAAACATGCCAGTCCTCACGCAGACCGGAGCGGATGTACCCCATCAAACTCATCAATATCACTGCACCGACGACGAGCAAGATAAGGGCATATTGGCTCCGCTCGGTCATTTCACCCCAGCGGATGGTACCGATCTCCTCCGCTCTACGAAGTAGGACGATATCAATCGCCGTGACCAGTACCAGGCTGGACATTGTGATCAACCATTGGGTCACTGCAATGTTTCGTAAAAATGGATTGGCCTGAGTCATTACAGTAAACCCATACGGGCCGAGGATGAGCACTGAGTTGAGAACCGTCACCCCCAGATAAAC
>DATDOR010000063.1:0-3452 GCA_035293165.1 Anaerolineales bacterium
GTCCTATCCAGACGGTGTACCCACTTAAAGCTTTTACGCGCTCGCCGGTCGCCGGATTCCAAAATCGTACAACCTGCCCGCTTGCCGTAATCAAGTTCAAATCTCCTGCCATTTGACTATACGCAACTCCGACCAACGGGCCATCCTGGCCTTGCAAATTTCCTGTAAGCAACCCGGTCGCCGGATCCCAAAGCCGGACGGTGTGATCCAGGCTGGCAGATGCCAACCCATCCCCGGCGGAAGTGTACACTACGCGGACAATCGTGTTGGTATGCCCTGTCATGGTTTGCTCCACCCGTCCGAGACGAATCGCCCACACTTTGACACTGCTCTCCGGCGCAGCACTGCCCGAAACAATCTGCTCTCCATCCGGCGAAAAAGCGAGTGCGGTTATTCCAGCCGTATGTCCTTGCAAGATGCTCTCCGGCTGGCCCGAAGCCACATTCCACAAAAAGAGACTGGCGTTTCCATCTCCCGAGGCCAGTTTCAAACCATCCGGGCTAAAAGCAACCGCCCCTACCCCTTTTTGATGGCTGCTCAATGTGCGGATCAGTCCTCCGGTTGAGACATCCCAAAGCCGGACGCTGTTATCCTCCTCTCCACCCGCACTTGCAAGTGTACGTCCATCCGGGCTAAAGGCCAATGCAGTGATCACGTCCGTATGCCCGGTTAAGGTATTTAAACGTGTTACGGCAGCCAGCGACCAGAGTTCGACGACATTGGAATACGCCAGGGCAATTGTATTTCCATCTGGATGTACCGCGACCAGGCTCACCCAAACAGACGGCATCAGCGTTTGAGTCTGGTTCAACGTGCGCGCGTCGTATACGTGCACGCCAGTCGAACTGGCAATGATCAGGCTGCGGCCATTCGGGGTCAGGGCAAAAGCATTGACTCGTCCCTTCCCCCATTGCGAAAGCTGCCTCATGCCCGCCGCGTTTTCCGGTGATAGCGCATCCGGAGCCAGCGATGGAACCGGCAGTGGGGTAAACGGCTGCGGAGTCGGGAGTGGGGAAGTTGCAGTCGGGGCGAACGTGGGGGTTGGGCGCAACGTCCCTTCCGGGGCTGGGCTGGACGTTTCCAATTCCGGGGGCGGGGTAAAGAAAAAGGGGGTAATGGTCGTCAGGTCAGGCGCTGGGGAAACTGTGCAGGCGGTACACAGGAGCAGCAGGGCGAGGAGAAGGAAAAATTTTTTAGACACGTGTGCATTATAAAGGGGTTACAGGGAAGTTTCCAGATACTGAGGTGGGGCGGACTTCCAAGCAGGCACTTTCATGCTGATCCTGGTTTAAAAAGTCCGCCCCACCTGGGTATTCTCGGCATACTGAGAATTACTGGTTAACAGGACTCAAGGGCTGGAAGACTCATGGAGCATGTGCGGTATAATCCCCGCCCGTGCTTCCAGACCCCGTGAACCTCACGCCATTCTCTTTTCAACTCCAGGCCAAAGACGGTCATGCTCGTGCAGGCGTTTTCCACACCCCGCACGGAACGCTGGAAACCCCTGTCTTTGCCCCGGTCGGCACACAGGCTACCGTCAAAGCCCTCACTCCCGTTCAGGTGCGAGAACTGGGCGCGACGCTCGTCCTCGCCAACACCTACCATCTCTACCTGCGCCCTGGTGACGATCTCGTTGCTGAGCTGGGGGGCTTACATTCGTTCATGCAGTGGGAGAGGCCGATTCTGACCGATTCGGGCGGCTTCCAGGTGTTTTCCCTGGCCGGAATCAATCAAATTGATGAGGATGGGGTTACATTCAAAAGCCACATTGACGGCTCGACACACCGCTTCACCCCCGAAAAATCCATCCAAATTCAGGAAAACTTGGGAGCGGACATTATCATGGCGTTTGACCAGTGTCCGGAACCCTACGACCGCACAGGGGTGGAGGCTGCCTTTACCCGGACCCATGCCTGGCTCGAACGTTGTGCAGCAGCCAAAACTCGCCCCGACCAGGCGTTGTTCGGCATCGCCCAGGGAGGTATCCACGCCGATTTACGCGAACAATCTGCTGCATTTGTTACTTCCCTCGACCTGCCGGGTTATGCCATCGGTGGACTGGCAGTGGGCGAAACGAAGGACGAAATGCACGCCATTCTGGAAATCATGGATGTACACCTCCCGGAAAACAAGCCCCGTTATTTGATGGGGGTTGGCACGCCTCAAGATTTGATCAACGGCGTCCGGCGCGGGGTGGATATTTTCGACTGTGTCCTGCCCACCCGCATGGCCCGGAATGAGGCGGTTTTTCTCCGTACCGGGGAGCGGTTCAATCTCCGAAACGCGGCCTTTGCCCGCGATCCCCGCCCCATTGACGACCAATGCGCGTGTTACACCTGCCAGCACTTCACCCGTGCATATCTACGGCATCTCATCATTACTAAAGAGATGCTTTCGGCCACGCTGCTTTCCATTCACAATTTATTTACGCTCGTACATCTGGCAAGGGATATGCGGACAGCCATTGTGGAGGGGCGATTTGAAGCATTTGCAAGGGATATTTTGAATTAAAGTAACTGCTCAGGCTAAAGTAGAGGAAATTCCAAGTTTTTATGACCCTCTTTCAAGCATTTATTCTTGGCATCGTCCAGGGGCTTACTGAATTTTTACCGGTCTCCAGCAGCGGGCACCTGGTTTTGGTCCCTTATTTATTTGGATGGGACATTCCACTCGATCAAGCCTTTATTTTTGACGTGTTGGTGCAAATGGGAACGCTGGTCGCCGTAATTATTTATTTTTGGCAGGACGTATGGCAAATTACCCGCGCGATTTTTACCGGACTGGTACAGCGCCAGCCATTTGCCGATCCGTACGCCCGGTTAGGATGGCAGTTATTTGTTGCAACAATCCCTACCGGATTAGGCGGACTTTTTTTGAAGGACACCGTCGAAAAGGTTTTTGGCAGTGTGGGTGCAACCGCCGTGTTTCTTTTTGTCACCGCAGTCTTGTTACTCCTGGCGGAAAGGGTTGGAAAACGTGAGCGCACCATCGAGCAAATTACATGGAAAGATGCCGTCATTGCCGGGTGTTTTCAATTGCTTGCGGTCTTCCCTGGTGTATCGCGGTCTGGCAGCACAATTGTAGGAGGCATGACGCGTAACCTGGACCGCCCGTCCGCCGCGCGCTTCTCCTTTTTGATGTCTGTACCGATCATGATTGCAGCCGGGCTGCTCTCTACTCTTGATCTATTCAAAATGCCAGGAACCAGCAGTTTTCTACCACAGATTCTTGTTGGGTTTGTCACTGCGATTGTCGTCGGCTATTTATCCATTCGCTGGTTGTTGGGGTACCTGGCCAAACGCCCCCTCTATATTTTCGCAGGATATGTGGTGGTGGTGGGGTTCGTAATTTTGATTTCTTTAATCCCCTAAAAGACCTTCAGAAAAACATTGCTGCCCGGCCCAGGGTAGAGATGGCCCGAAAAAAGGGTGTACACCCCCACGTACACCCTT
>DATDOR010000064.1:0-3132 GCA_035293165.1 Anaerolineales bacterium
CCGGTGTGTTCGGGTGTGCGAATCCAGGGAGAGGCATCCCAACTCAATATCACCCACCCCAATAAGGCAGGGTCAAGGCGCAAAATGCGTGGCGTTCCATCAACCAGAGCGTTATGGGATACCCAAGGTGCGACCAGCACGACAGCTGGCAGATCATCCCCCACATATTTCAGATACCACTGTGTCAGCGCACCCCCCATGCTGTGGCCGAGTAAAACGGGCTTGCGCTTGTACCGGGCGACTTCGTCTCGCAGAAAGTTCAGGTAATAATCGAGCGTGCACAATTGGATGGAGCGCTGGGTAGGCGAATTGCCATGCCCGGGCAGGCTGATGGCGTGATTTTCCCAGCCCAATTCGGCCAGCCGCTCCTGCCAGAGATGCCAGCACCACGCGTCGTGAAACATCCCGTGCTGGAACAACAACGGCGTTTCGTGCTTGCGCTCCGTCGGAAGGTAGCTGATCCGCTCGATGCCGTTCTCGATCACATGCTGCATGGCGTAGGCTTTGCGGCGTTTGGTTTCTTTGACCGCGACCTCGTCTGCCGCTTTGTTGGCGCGTTCGAGCAGGGTTTGGTTGGGGTCATTTTTGATGAGGTTCCACAGCACCCAAGCTTGTTGGCCGATGACGTATCCGGCCAGGATGCCGAAAATGGTTTTGAAGAGTTTTTTCATCGGGAAGTTCCTGGTACACAGAAGGCATAGAGAAAACAGAGAGCCACAGATTTTTCATTAAATTTTTCTGTGTCCTTCCGTTTTTTCTGTGCCATCTGTGTACAATTTTACGTAAGGGTTGCCATAGCACGATTGACTAATGTAACCGCCACATCTTGACGATATTCCGGCGATGCCCACTGATCCCCCGCTTCAGCTGTGATGTTGTGCACGGCAAATTCCACGCCGCCGGGTTCGGGAGCGTCCAACGCCAGGCGGGGGGTGTTACCCCATCCACCCACCACGATCCGCACGCGGCCCGAGGGCCACTTTGCCGCGGCGACGGTGACAATCGGACGATCAGCGGGCGTGCGGGCGACATATTCGTAGGCGAGGGTAGTTTTGGTGGAGAGGGTGATTTGAGTGATGAGCCGATGGGGGAGAGAATTGAGATTGGGGATTGGAGACTTGTCCTGAGCGGCGAATTTTCGCATGCCGAAGGATTGACGCAAGTGGAGGATGTCGCCCAGGTCATGTTGTTCATCTCTGGGGAGGAGGGTGAGTTGAGCGTCAAGGGCGAGCATGGCGGCGGTGAAGGGGGAGCGGCCATCGGAGGCGATCAGGGTTCCGGCGATGGTGCCGACTTGCCGGAGGTTATAGGTGGCTTCGTGTCGGATGGCTTTTGCTAGAGCAGGTTGCAGGTCAGGGAAGTCGAGGAGAGATTGGAGTGTGGCGGTCGCGCCGATTTCGAGGGTGCTGCCCCGGGTTTCGATGGATTTCAGGGGTAGGGCTTGCAGATCGGCAACGGCGAATTCCCCCGCATGGGGGGCGTTGAGAACTGTGCCACCCCCGAGGGGGAGAGTGAGCGGATCAGGGCGGGTAATGAGTTTGAGGGTATCTTCAATCGTTGGGGGGCGGTGATATTCAAGAATCATGCTTCTGCATCTCCCGGATTCAGCTCCGAATTTTTTTTCAGGTGTTCAATCAATGGGTCTCCGATGATTTTGATCTTGCTCATACAAATTGCGCTCCTATCTTGATGGCCGGGTTGATAGTTCATTTTGTTTCTCTGTTCCCTTTCCCCCAGATATTTTACTCAAAAAAGCACGGCTTTCAAAGCGAATTTTGTCGGAATGCTGTTCTTGGCGCAGGAAGCCAACGCAGAACGTGCAATAGGTCAAGCCTTGTAGCGCAATGGTATGGTATGATGGAACTGTCCCCACCACAACAGCCCTTTCCAAAAACAGAAAGCAAATGCGAATTTCTCACCTGAAACCGGTATACCGCCTGTTGATTCTGGGCTGCCTGATCGGTCTCCTCGGACTCAGCAGCCTCTATATGGGGCTGGCTGCGCGTTTCCGAATGCCTGTTCAATTGGTTCAGATGAGTCTACCTGCCATCGTCAGTCGGTCCTGCCCAACCTCGAAGACCGGTTTCGCACTTGAATTTTTGTCAGAATGGATTCTCCCGAATGATCCGGTCAGCGTGTTGACCACACTCCAACAACGGGGTTGGGAACCGATTACCCACATGACGACTGACATTAAATTGTTGCCGGGTGCTCCGATGGCGGTCAATTTAGGGCTGGGGCAGGTGGGCATGTCACGCGGAGTGGAATTAGCCTACGCGGGGAAGCAGATGACACGGCTCAAGGCATCTACGGGGGTTGTGGTGTGTCTGCCATAAAATCGTCTTGTCTTGTTCCGCTTTACGATACATGTGGACATTGACCGCATGGACGCGCGGAGCCGTAAGTTCAAGAAGCCAGCGGATATCGGCAAGGGTGACGAAATGCCAGGTGGGCCGCATTACATGGGTACGGAGATTTTTGCCCTTGTTTAATGCCTGGTCAACATCGGCACCCGTCAAACCTTTGGTGAGTTGGTAGGGAATGTTGAGGGGCATCATTTGGGAAAATAGATGCGCTAGGCCACTGCTGCTTCCGGTGCCAGATTCTTCCGCGAACCTGCGATATACGCCAGCCCGGCCCCCACTGCAAACAAGACAATATTGAGGATGAACGGCAAATCCTTATTCATCTCGGAGAGAGTCCCCGCGATCCAGCCAAACGGTGCTGTAAGCAGAATAATGCCGACAGAGAGGATAGACAGGATGCGGGCGCGTTCTTTTGCGTCAATTGTCAACACTGTTAACTGGTCCACGAGGGGGGTAACAGCAGCGAAACTGCACGCTTCTAAAAATACATTGAAGACAAGAAAGGCAAACCCCTGCTCGGGTGCCATAATTAGCACCCATTGGCTGGCGACATAACCAAAAAACCCGACGCTCATCGGCAGTTTGAAGTGGTATTTGTTGAGTTGGGGCATGACGAAGAAAAAGAAGACCAGCATGATAGCAGATTTGATAAAGGGAAAAATCGCGATATTCTCGGCGGGTATGTGCAGTTTCTCCGTCACGATGATGCCCCAAAAGTTGCCACTGATCAGGCTGGTAATGCTGATTACGAGCATGATCCCGGCGG
>DATDOR010000065.1:0-2954 GCA_035293165.1 Anaerolineales bacterium
GGTGATCCCAAATTTCATCCGGGCCAAACGGGCTGTTCAGTAAGAAAGTGGCCCCCTCTTGCGCGGTTTTCAGCATATCCACCCGCTCCAAAAACTGGAACTGGTGACAGGCCAAGAAATTCGCCTGGTTGATCAAATACGTAGAGTGGATTGGTTTCGGTCCAAACCGTAGGTGCGAAACCGTCATGGTCCCGGATTTTTTCGAGTCATAGACGAAATAGCCTTGGGCAAAGAAATCCGTTTCCTCGCCGATGATCTTTATGGAGTTTTTGTTAGCGCCAACAGTTCCATCTGCTCCCAGACCATAGAACACGGCTCGCACCGTTTTTTCGTCTTCAGTAGAGAAGGTTGGGTCATATTCCAGGCTGGTGTGGGTGACATCGTCATAGATGCCGATAGTGAAATGGTTTTTAGGGGTAACTTTCTTCAGTTCGTCAAAAATAGCCTTGACCATTGCAGGGGTGAATTCTTTGGACGATAGCCCGTACCGCCCCCCAATAACACGTGGCGGTGGGGTTCCATTTGTATGGATTTCAGCAAGGGCAGTAACCACATCTTGATAGAGCGGTTCACCAGCACTCCCAGGTTCTTTCGTCCGGTCCAGGACTGCGATTGCTTTGACTGATTTTGGCAGTGCTGCGACAAATCGGGAAACGTCAAATGGCCGGAACAGGCGCACTTTTAGGACACCGACCTTCTCCCCCTGTCTGACCAGGTATTCCACCGTCTCGTGGGCGGTTTCTATTCCCGATCCCATTAGCACGATCACGCGCTCCGCATCGGGCGCGCCGACATAGTCATACAAATGATACTGCCGCCCGGTGATTTCGGCGAATTGGTCCATGGCCTTTTGCACAATGTCTGGGCACTTTAGATAGAAGGGGTTGACCGTCTCGCGTGCCTGGAAATAAACATCGGGATTTTGTGCAGTTCCCCGAATGAAGGGGTGATCCGGAGACAGTCCGCGCGCACGATGTTCTCTCACCTTTTCGACGTTTACCAGGTTTTGAATGTCTTCTACTGTGACCTGTTCAACTTTGGCTACTTCGTGCGAGGTGCGGAACCCATCGAAGAAGTGGATGAACGGAACACGGGCTTCCAAAGTTGCTGTATGAGCGATCAAAGCAAGGTCAATCGCTTCTTGAACAGAACCAGAGGCCAACAGACCGAATCCAGTTGCACGTACAGCCATCACATCACTGTGATCGCCAAAAATGGACAATCCCTGGGCTGCGATGGAACGGGCGGCAACATGAAGCACAGCCGAAGTCAATTCTCCTGCAATTTTGTACAGGTTGGGGAGCATCAGCAGCAATCCTTGTGATGCGGTGAAGGTTGTGGTCAGCGCACCTGTTTGCAATGCGCCATGTACTGCGCCCGCTGCACCGCCTTCACTTTGCATTTCAACGACCTGGGGAATAGTTCCCCAAATATTCGGCTTTCCTTCGCTGGCCCATTGGTCGGCAAGTTCCCCCATCGCAGAGGAAGGGGTAATTGGATAAATCGCGATCACTTCGCTCAATTGGTAGGCCACCGAGGCGGCAGCTTCATTTCCATCAATCGTTACAATCGGTCTGGACATAATATTTCTCCACAAAGCAAGTGGGATGCATCAACAGGCAAGCAGATGCACCCCACCACGGATTATCCCCATAATGTTAATGAGCACCCCTGGAAGAGTCAGGTGGCAAATGTCCTTTGCGCGAGGGGACATATGCCCCGCGATTAAGTCTATAATGTACCTCCATAATTGTGATACTCCTCATTTAACATTTCAGACAGTTCTTGGGAAGTGGCAACCGTCCCTTTACGGTTGTGACAACTGACCTTTTGCCTTAACTGGAGTGAGTTTTAAGATTTTCTCTGGCTTTAGTCAGATGAGACTTAACCTTTTTCGGCTATCCTTCTACTCTGGGCTGAGTAGTTACTTCGGCTCTACCGTAATTAACGGGGTAGGCACCGGAATATTTCCCGCTAAAAACCAAAGAGTCCCTTTTTCATTGCCTGTTTTTTACCTGACGTTTGTCCTGATTTTTACAGGACATTTGTCACTTAGTAAAATAGGCGAAGGACGCGATAATGCTGGTGTCGTACAAAATAAACGACCAAGTCATGTTCAGCCCATACATGACTTGCCATAGCTCCCTCCCGGCACACGTCCCTGGTCTAAGCACAAAACCAGGGATGTGTGTATTAATCTGTATTCGTCAACGAAAGTGTGAACAACGAGATTCCCGAAAAAAAGGTGTGTTTGGGGGTATACACCCCCAAACACACCTTTTTTTCGGGTGTTCATACTACTGTTGACCAAAACAATGTGTGTATTAATCATTGACATCTCATCTTCGGCGTGTTATCCTGCCCGAAGTAGGACCCAGTAGTTCAAGTTGGAAGTAAAAAACTAGCACGGCTCACGGTTGACCTCGTGAGCCGTTTTGTTTCACCCTCTCCGTACGAACGAAAGAGTGCCTAAAATAAATCTTTTGCCCCAAGGAGGCACCCACAATGTCAGAACGAGTTACCGGCACGGTCAAATGGTTTAACAGCGGTAAAGGCTATGGCTTCATTGCCCGCGAGGACGGAGACGACGTTTTTGTCCATTTCTCCGCCATTGAGGGAGGCGGCTATCGCAACCTGGAAGAAGGCCAGAAAGTCGAATTCTCAATCGAGAAAGGCCCGAAAGGTTTGCAGGCCACTAACGTTGTTCCCACAAACTAATAAAAACTAGAACCCGATCAAAAATCCTGCCGTGTGCACGGCAGGATTTTTGATTCTTCCCTAAAGTCTGTTAAAATCATCTAACCTTTCAAGTAACCGTTCACTTGGTGAGGGGATTATCCGAAAAAATGGTGCGTGTGGAGGTGTACCCCCCTTTTTTTCGGGGAACTACTTCCTTGAGCAGTTACCAAAAGAATAAATCCCAGTTCTTGATTTGGATAATTCCCAATCACATT
>DATDOR010000066.1:0-25593 GCA_035293165.1 Anaerolineales bacterium
TCATCTTTGGCGGCGCATCTCCCGTGAGTGGTATGCCCGACCGGATGGCGGACAGCGACCTCGTCTTGAAATACATCAGCGAGGGGTGGGAGGAACTGTACGGAGGCAAGCTGGAGTTCATCGCCGACCCGGACGAGATGATCGAGAAAACACTCGAACACATTGACAAAAAACGTGCCGCTCTCGGCCTGCCTGCCTACGAACCCGACCGGTTTGGCAAAGGCGACCGCTTTAGCAAAAGCGCCGATTTGCGGATGCTGGAAATCGAAACGCTGCCATTGGCGCAACGACGCGAAGCGCTGTATGGAGTAAGCCCGAACTAAGGAGAAACCCCATGTCACGATACATCGCCACACGCGCCATTCGGGGAGCCAACGCCCTTGTTGCCGAAGCTGAATTCATGTTGGACAAAGCTCTGGCTGAAAAAGGATCGGATACCCCCTTGGCGTTTCCAAATACTGCTTATTATTTACCTCTGATCTACGGGATGACCGGTCAAGCCGTGGAAACCCTCGGCCAACTCAAACAGGTCATCCACCACGCCCGCGAACTGCTCCATCCCCTGCCCGCGCGGTCATACTGGACACCCTACCTGGGGGAAACCCTCGACAGCGGGATGGCCACCTTGCTCGCTGCCGAAGCTATCGAAGCAATGCGATTTGCCTACGGTTTACAGCCTGAACCCTTGTCCGGCTTTCACCTGACAGGCGAGACAGCCTTTACCAGCCCAGACAATGGAGACGGTTCGAACGGGAAAGGTGCAGATGGCCATCTCAATGGCCCCATTGACGACATCCAGCTCCGCTCCTGGGGCATCCAACTGGTAGACGGGCGTATGCCCGGGTTCGCCGCTATCGTTGGCTGCGCGAAATCCAACGAAGTCGCAGTCAAAATCGTCCGCGAACTCCAACGGCGGAACATCCTGACCTTCTTGTCCGGCAATGTCAACGGACGGAGCATCATCCACCAATTGATGGAAGAAGGCGTCGAACTGGGATATGATACCTACACCGTCCCCTTCGGCACGGACACCCTGAGCGCGATTTACGCGCTCGGTTTTGCCACCCGCTCCGCGCTCACATTTGGCGGCCTCAAAGCCGGGCAGGCGCGGGACATCCTGCTTTATAACAAAGATCGCGTGTTCGCCTTTGTCCTCGCCCTCGGCGAGGTGGACGATTTGAAGTACGCCGCCGCTGCAGGGGCGATCAACTTCGGCTTCCCCGTCATCGCCGATACCGTTATCCCTGAAATCCTCCCAACCGGTGTGACCACCTACGAGCATGTCATCTCGCAGCCATTCAATGAAATTGAAGGAGCAGATGATCTCGAACGCGCCGAACGCCTGGTGCAGAAGTGCATCGAGGTGCGCGGCGTGAAAGTGAGAGTGGCGAACGTCCCTGTCCCGGTCCCTTATGGCTCCGCGTTCGAGGGGGAGGTCGTCCGCAAGGCGAACATGCGCGTCGAATTCGGCGGCAAATATTCCCGCGCGTTTGAATATCTGCAAATGCACCCGATGGATGAAGTCGTTGATGGAAAGATCGAAGTTGTCGGCTCTGGCTTTGATGACGTTCCCGCTCAGGGACACATGGATGTGGGCATCGTCATTGACGTAGCCGGGAGGCAGATGCAGAAAGATTTCGAGCCGGTTCTCGAACGCCAGGTTCACTACTTCATCAATGGAGCGTCCGGCATCCAACACATTGGCCAGCGCGACATCGCGTGGATACGCATCTCTCAAGCCGCTGCCGACAAGGGTTTCAACCTCGAGCACTTCGGCAAAATCCTGCACGCCCGCTTCCACTCGGACTTTGGGGCGATTGTGGATAAGGTGCAAGTCACCCTCTACACCGAGCCTGACAAGATCGCCGAAAATCTCAAAGTCGCTCGCGAAGCCTATGACTTCCGCAACAAACGCCTGGCCGACCTGACCGATGACAAGGTGGATGAGTTCTATTCCTGCACCCTCTGCCAGTCCTTTGCCCCGAACCACGTCTGCATCGTCAGCCCTGAACGGCTCGGATTGTGCGGTGCGTACAACTGGCTGGACTGCAAAGCTTCCTTCAGCATCAACCCCACCGGCCCGAACCAGCCGATCAAACTAGGCAAACTGGTTGACTCCGAAAAAGGGTACTGGGAAGGAACAAACGAATATGCCGGGGTCGGCTCGCACGGCGTGGTCGAGGAAGTTGCCATGTACTCGATCATGGAAAACCCGATGACGGCCTGTGGATGCTTCGAAAGCATCGTTATGTTAATACCAGAAGCGAATGGGGTGATGGTTGTCAGCCGGGAGGATACCAGCATGACCCCCGCCGGGATGACCTTCAGCACCCTGGCCGGGATTGCGGGTGGCGGACTGCAAACACCAGGCGTGATGGGCGTAGGAAAGTATTACCTGATCAGCCCGAAGTTCATCTCTGCCGATGGCGGATTCAAGCGTGTTGTCTGGATGAGTAGCTACCTCAAGGAAAGCATGGCCGATGAACTCAAAGCCGTTGCCATCCGCGAGGGAGATCCCGATCTGATCGAGCGCATCGCCGACGAACGCAACGTGACGAACACAGACGAATTGCTCGCCTGGTTGGAAGAGCACAACCACCCGGCGCTAATTATGGATCCGATCTTCTGATACGGGAAACGGGATGCGTGATCCAAAATCACGTTTCACGCATCCCGTTTCATAGACTTGACACATGACACCCAAAAACCTGACCCCCCTCCTCGTTCGCGACCTTATGTCTGTTGGTGTACCTACCTGCCCGTTGGAGACCCCCGTTATCGATCTGGCAAAAAAAATGCTGGAGAAGGACTGGGAGTCTGTCGTCGTGTTGGAGGGCGAACAAGGACACGCGGTTGGGATGGTCAGCCAGAAGGAGCTTGTACAGGCCTACGCGAGTGGTGATCCTACGGAATTGACCGCCGAAGACATTATGGGCGAACGCCTGCCCACTGTCCCTCCGGATATTCCGATCACCACCGCGGCCCAGATCATGCTGGACGAAGGCGTGCGAGCAGTGTACATCACACACCACGCGGGAGGGATCAAATACCCCGCCGCGTGGCTTACCCTCAAACATCTCCTCCGCTACATGTCCGGGGACGATCTAAGTGACCTGGGCATCCGCGCCGCCCGCGAAAAGCCGTTAGACCTGTTCCTACGCCGGCGAGATGAAGCCCGAATGAGGGCAGGTTTCAATAAAGATTGAACATGACACCAATTACCGGCAAAAGCATGTAACAAGGAGATCCTGAGATGACTACGAAAATGCTATCCCGCTGGCCGGATCACATCGTCCCATCCAATTACTCCACCCTGGAAGCAATCAAAAATAGTAACCGTTCACTTGGTGAGGGGATTATCCAAAAAAATGGTGTCCGCAGGGGGTGTACACCCCCTGCGGACACCATTTTTTTGGGTTCTTACCCCCTTCAAGTGGGGGAACTGAACGGTTACCAAAAATATTTTAACAAAAATTCACAAAGGAACCTGTCATGGATAAACAAACCCTCATCAATCACCTCAACGAAGACCTCGCTGGCGAACTCAGCGCCATTATCCAATACCTCACCTATGCCGCAAAAGCCTCTGGCCCTTACCGCCCGCAACTAGCGCAATTTTTCCTGACCGAGGTTGCGGACGAACAACTCCACGCACAATTCCTGGCGAATAAAATCGTTGCGCTGGGTGGAGAACCGACTACGGTTCCTGTGCCTGTTCCCGCTGCCAAAACGAACCGGGAAATGTTGGAAGCGGTTCTCGCCGCCGAACTCAAAGCAGGCAAGGATTACACCCAACGGGCACTAGAAGCTGAAGCTTACGGCGATAAAGGATTGGTCGTCCAATTGGAAGATATGGTGCGCGACGAATCGGGTCACTCCGAAGAAACCGCCCAGATTCTCAAAGACTGGCCACTATAAACCCTGAAAACTGGAGCATACCATGCCCATCGAAAACCCACTTGAAAAATATCCCGGCGCAGTCCGCACGATCACTTTTGGCGCAACCGCTGCTGATGGGGGGACGCGGGCGCGCACCATCACCGTCGGCGGGGAGAAATCCCTCCCCTTCATGCACTTCGAAGCGCCTACCCCCAACCCGCCTGTTGTCGCCATCGAAATACGAGACCGCAAACCGGATGACTGGTCTCCCCTGCTGCTCGACACCTGGGGAGATATCATGGATGATCCTGCTGCCTGGGCTAAAGCCGCCGAAGTTGCCGGGGTTGATCTCATCCAACTCACCCTCAGCCTGACGGACGGGGACGGACAGCCCAATACTCCTGACAAAGCCGTTGCCGCTGTCAAAGCCGTTCTCGGTGCGACGGGTCTGCCGCTGCTTGTGAATGGTCCTGGCCAGGCCGAATTGGACAACGAACTCCTTGTCCCCGTCGCCGAAGCCGCGAAAGGGGAACGGATCGTTCTCGGCATTTGCGAAGATAAAAACTATCGCACCATCGTCGCTACTGCGCTGGCAAACGGTCATCTCGTTTCTGCTCGCGCCCCGATGGATGTAAACCTGTCCAAACAGTTGAACATCCTGATTCACGACATGGGTATGCCTCTCGACCGGATTCTGATGGATCCCACCACCGGCGCACTCGGCTATGGCATCGAATATGGCTACTCCGTCATGGAACGCCTGCGACTGGCTGCTCTGCAAGGTGACGCGATGACTCAACTCCCAATGATCGTCACACCTGGTTTCGAAGCGTGGAAGACCAAAGAATCGAAGGTGGGCGATGGTGTCCCTGCTGCATGGGGTAACTGGCTTAACCGTGCACTCAACTGGGAAACCCTCACCGCTGTCTCCCTCCTCGAGTCTGGCGCAGACATCGTCGTCCTTCGTCACCCCGAAAGTGTGCGACGAGTGAAGATAGCGATTGAGGAATTGATGGCAGTACCTGAGATTGCATAATACCCAACCTGATATCAGATATTGGATATTTGATACTGGAGATTTCACCATGGCCCTATCTGGCATTCAAATCTACAAACTTCTCCCAAAAACCAATTGCAAAGACTGCGGTTTTCCCACCTGCCTGGCCTTTGCAATGAAACTGGCCGCAAAACAAGTCGAACTCGCGACCTGCCCGCATGTCACCGACGCAGCGAAAGCACAATTGGCCGAATCTGCCACCCCGCCCATCCGGCTGGTGACGCTCGAGGCGAACAGTAACTCCGTCAAAGCAGGGAACGAAACTGTCCTTTTCCGGCACGAAAAGACCTTCTACAACAAACCCGGCCTCTTTGTTCGGATAAAAGACGACCTGTCTCTCGATGATATCAAAGGCAAAGTCACCCCAACAGAGACCTTCAAAGTCAATTACGTCGGGATTGACCTGACAATTGACGGGTTTGCTATTGAGTCCGTTTCTGGCGATCCTGGCACGTTTTCTCGTGCGGTTAGTGCCGTGCGCGAGACCAGCCATCGCCCGTTGATCCTGATCAGCCGCGACCCGGTAGTGATCGCCGCAGGCTTGCAAGCCGTAGACGGCGAATACCCGCTCATCTACACCGCAGACGCAGACAACTGGGAAGCCATGGCAGGGTTGGCAAAACAGCATGAATCTGCTTTAGCCGCTACCGCAGATTCCCTCGAAGGATTGGCCGACCTCACCGAAAAAATCAAAGCCAAAGGCGTGGAAGACCTCGTGCTCGATCCGGGGGGACGCGACTTCGCCACCCGCCTAATCCGCAGCACCCAAATCCGCCGTCTTGCCTTGAAAAAGAACTTCCGCCCACTCGGTTTTCCGCTGATCGCCTTCCCCGGTGATTCCGGTTCCTCCGAAAAAGAAGCGATGCTCGCCGCGCAGACTATTGCCAAATACGCAGGGTTCATCGTCCTCGACAGCGCCGCGCCCGAATTGCTCTACCCGCTCCTCGTCCTCCGGCAGAATATCTACACCGATCCGCAAAAACCGATCCAGGTTCAGCCCGGCGTGTACGAGATTAACAACCCCAAACCGGAAGACCCTGTGCTCGTCACCACCAACTTCAGCATCACCTACTTTAGTGTCGCTAACGAAGTGGAAAGTTCCGGTCTGCCAGCGTGGTTGCTTGTATGTGATGCGGAGGGAATGAGTGTCCTCACCGCCTGGGCGGCGGGTAAATTTGACTCCGAACGCATCGCCAAAGATGTCAAAGCCTTTGGCGTTGTCGATAAAGTTAGTCATAAACGAATCGTCATCCCTGGTCACGTTGCGGTACTTTCCGGCGAATTGGAGGAAGAACTCCCCGGTTGGGAAATCCGCGTCGGCCCGCGCGAAGCCGTGGATTTACCGAGGTTTATGAAGGAAGTGCTCCTCAATGTCTAAATTTGACACCCTCGCCCAGGATTTCCTGGCACAAAAACGAATCGCCGTCGCCGGGGTTTCCCGAAATCCTCAGCAGACAGCCAACATGATCTACAAAACCTTTCGGACAAAAGGTTACAAAGTCTTTCCCATCAACCCCAACACTGACTCCGTTGAAGGTGATCCTTGCTACCCTAACCTGCAATCAGTTCCTAACGGAGTGGATGGCGTCATCATCGTCACCAAACCCGAGCTCACCGATCAGATCGTCCGTGATGCCGTCGAAGCCAGCGTTCCGCGCGTATGGATGCATAACAATACCTTTATGCCCGGCAGCGCTTCGGATTACGCCATTCAATATGGCCGCGAAAATGGCCTCACGGTCATCTCCGGCGGCTGTCCGATGATGTTCTTCGACTTCGGCCATAAGTGCATGAAGTGGGTGTTGGGCGCGATGGGTCGTTTGCCAGGTTAATAGGTATCAAGTGCCAGGTGTCAGGTTATTGGTTTACCTGACACCTGATACCTGACACAAAATGGCCGATCACAAAATCACATTCATCCCAACGGATGAAAACCCCACTGATGTGACGGTTCCGACGGGTATCTTGCTTTCGGAAGCGGCAAAACAAGCCGGAGTCGACATCGCCCAACCCTGCGGGGGACAGGGACGCTGCGGGCGTTGTGCTGTCATTGTTCAAAACGGAGGTGTCCGTCGCCGAAGCACTCTCCGTCTCTCACCAGAAGATGTGGCCCAGGGATATGCGCTCGCATGCCAATCCGTGGTCGAAGGGAATGCGGAAATCGTTGTTCCACCGCAAGAAAAAGTCGAACGGCGTCTGACTACCGACCGTGTCCTGGCCGAAGTCACTGTCCCGGCAGAGTATGACCCCGTGCGGGATCAGACCCTCCGCAGGCTGACAGTTACGCTCACCCCGCCGACGATGGACGATCAAACCGATGACTGGAGCCGCTTGCAAACTGCCCTCCGTCAACTGGCAGAGATACCCTCTTTATCAGCATCCCTTCCCTTGCTCCGTCAGGTGGGCCGAACTGTCCGTGCCGGGGAGTGGACTGTAACGGCCATCGTGGACACCGACTCAACCCCTCCCCGCCTCCTCCACCTGACACCCGATCGCCTGACCCCTGACACCCCTCTCTGGGGCGCCGCGGTAGACATCGGCACCACCACAGTCACCGTCTGGCTGGTGGACTTGCTCACCGGGCAAGTACGGGCGCAGGCCGCGGAATACAACGGGCAGATTGCCCGCGGTGAAGATGTCATCTCCCGCATTATCTACGCCAGCAAAAACGGCGGGCACGAGGAAATGCAAAACCTGGTACTGGAGACGATCAATGCCCTGCTGGAAACCGCTTGCAAACGGGTCCAGGCCAATCCCCAAGAGATATTCAAAGTCATCGTCGCGGGAAACAGCACGATGATGCACCTGTTCCTGAGCCTACCGGCAGAGAGTATCCGTTTGTCGCCGTTCGTAACTGGCGTGAACGAACCACCCTCCTTCCGGGCAGCGGACATCGGCCTAACGGTCAACCCCGAAGCGGTCGTGGACTGCCTGCCGGGCGTGGCGAGCTACGTCGGCGCAGACATCACCGCAGGCGTGCTTTCATCGGGGGTGGATGACAGCGAAGAAGTTTCGCTGTTCATTGATGTGGGGACAAACGGCGAAACGGTGATGGGGTCAAAAGACTGGCTGGTGACGTGTGCGTGTTCCGCAGGCCCGGCATTCGAGGGAGCAGGCGTCGTGGACGGGATGCGGGCGACGAAAGGGGCCATCGAAGAAATTTGGGTAAATAGCCAGACTTACGAACCCACCTTTCGAGTCATCGGCGAAGTCAAACCGCGCGGCATTTGCGGTAGTGGCCTGATCTCCCTGCTGGCGGAACTGTTCCTGACCGGCGCGCTGGACAAGGGCGGGAATTTTAACACCCACTTGACCACCTCGCGCGTGCGAGTTGGCGAACACGGCCCGGAATACGTGATTGCCTGGGCGAATGAAACCGGCCACGGGCGCGACATCGTGCTCTCGCATGTGGATGTGGACAACCTGATCCGTGCCAAAGCAGCGATCTACGCCGGGTTCAGCGTGTTGGCTGACAGCGTTGGGATGCCGCTCGAAACGGCGGAGCGCGTGCTGGTGGGTGGATCATTTGGCAAATACATCAACGTCGAAAAAGCCGTCGAAATCGGCCTATTGCCCGACATGCCGTGGGAGAATTTTCACTTTTTGGGCAATACGTCCGTTAAAGGTGCGTATCTTGCCTTATTAGACAGAACCGCGCGGGCACGCATCGCCGACATCGCCCACCGGATGACCTATATTGAACTTTCCGCCGACAATTCGTTCTACGAGGCATTCACGTCGGCACTATTTCTACCGCATACGGATTTGAGTAAGTTTCCGTCGGTAGCGGAGCAATTTGCATGAAATTAACCGGATTACACATCCTCCTCACCTATATCTGCAACTACGAATGTGATCACTGCTTTGCCTGGGGCAGTCCCTGGCAGAGGGGTGTATTTACGATGTCTCAACTGAAAGACGTGTTACATCAAGCTGCCGAAGTAGGCACGAT
This sequence comes from Anaerolineales bacterium, assembly GCA_035293165.1. Classification (GTDB taxonomy): domain Bacteria; phylum Chloroflexota; class Anaerolineae; order Anaerolineales; family JABWBV01; genus JABWBV01. The sequence goes on from DATDOR010000066.1 coordinate 8,889, forward strand.
TAACGAGATTTACTACGAAGGCGGGGAGGCTTTCCTTTACTTCCCACTGCTGCTTGAAGGCGTCCGGCTGGCTAGTGCATTAGGATTTTCCGTTGGAATTGTAAGCAACGGCTATTGGGCGACGAGCGAGGAAGATGCCTGCCAATGGCTGAAACCCCTCGCCCAGGCAGGGTTGAAGACCATTGACGTTTCCAGCGATCTCTTCCACGGAGCGAGCATGGAAACCCCCGAATCGCAACGGGTTCTCGCGGTCGCGCCGATGCTCGGGCTGGCAACCGGCACGATCACAGTGGATCCCCCCGCGGGAGCACGTGACCCCGAAGAATGGGAACCAGGACTTCCCCTGTCCGGGGGCGGGGTGATGTACCGGGGCCGGGCAGCAGAAAAACTCGTCAACGGCCAACCTCGCCAGCATTGGATGTCCTTCACACGATGTCCGTATGAGGATTTAGAAAATCCCGGGCGGATTCACCTCGATCCGTTCGGATACCTTCATCTGTGCCAGGGATTGGTGATGGGTAATTTGTTCAACCAGCCGCTCAAAGAAATTCTGGCGGAATTTGACCCCCATAAGCATCCCATTGCCGGGCCATTACTCGAGGGCGGGCCGACCGGGTTAGCCCTTCGCTATCTGGATCAACATGAGCAAGAATACGTAGATGCCTGCCATCTGTGTTATACCGCCCGGCTGGCATTACGAGAAAAATTTCCTGACCTGTTAGTGCCAGATCAGATGTATGGCGCAATGAATTAGTTCGTTCGTAATCTCCATTACGAAAAGGAGAAAGTAACATGTACATTATCGGAGAAAACATTCACATCATCTCTGAACGTGTAAAAGCTGCGCTCAAGGAACGCGACGCAAAATTCTTCCAGGATTTGGCCGTCAGGCAGGTGGAAGCGGGGGCACAGGCGCTGGACATCAACCTGGGGCCGCGCAAAAAAGACTGGGAGGAAGTATTCCCCTGGATGGTCGAGACCGTCGAAGCGGTGGTGGATGTCCCGCTTTGTTTCGACAGCACGAACCTGTTGGGGATCGAAGCCGGGCTGAAGAAAGTGACGAAAGCCCAGCCGATTATCAATTCCACGTCCGCTGAAGAAGAGCGATTGGAGAAAGTGCCCCTGGTGGCGAAGCAGTACAACACCCGTCTGATCGCCCTGACAATGGGCCAAAGTGGCATCCCGGTCGGGGCGGATGAACGGGTCAACATCGCGCTGGAATCCCTGATCCCCCGCGCATTGGAGATAGATTTCCAGATTGCCGACCTGATCATTGACCCGCTCGTGCTGACCGTCTCCGGCTGCCAGGAATATTGCCCGCAGTTGATCGAGGCGATCCGCATCCTGCAATTCGCCTGGGATCCGCCGCCACCGATTTCGGTGGGCTTGTCCAACGTGTCGAATGCAGTCCCCCACGAGAACCGCCCATTGATCAATCGGGTTTACGGCGTGATGTTGATGGGCGTTGGGCTGCAAATGATGATTGCCGATCCATTCGACAATGATCTCAAAAAAACCGTCCGCATCATCGAAGAGCGGGACGGCAGCACCCCCGTTGGGCGGCTGTACCTGACCCTGCACGACCGCGTGGCTGCCGGTGAAGAACTAAAAATGGATGACTTGGATTTCACCGACCCCGAGCAGGCCGATATTTGGAAGACGGTTCAGATTTTGCTCAACAAGGTAATTTATGCCGATTCCTATTTACAGCAGGAGTTGGCGATCAGTATTTAGTAACCAGGTGTTCAGTAAACAGTATTCAGGAGACTTATCAAGAAACACTGGGCACTATCCACTGGTTTCAGGAGTAATTCCATGCTAAAGGAACCCAATCTCAACATAGACGAGCTTCTGGCAAAGGCGAAGAAACCTTCTGCCGATGCGATGAAACTCCATCCCTTTTTCAGGGGAAAGATCGAAACGACCATCAAAAGTGCGATCCGCAGTTTTGATGATTTTGCCATCTGGTACACCCCGGGCGTGGCTGCCCCTTGCAAGGCCATTGCCGCTGATCCCGAACTGGTATATGAATACACCAACAAGTGGAATACAGTCGCCGTTGTCAGTGACGGGACACGCGTCCTCGGGCTGGGCGACATTGGCCCGAAAGCGGGGATGCCCGTGATGGAAGGCAAAGCCCTTCTCTACAAATACCTGGGCGGCGTGGATGGCTATCCCATTATGCTCAACACCAAAGACCCCGACAAGATCATTGATATAGTCTTGAACATTCAGTCCGGTTTCGGTGGGGTCAATCTGGAAGACATCTCACAGCCGAAATGCTTCCGCATCCTGGACACGCTGCGCGAGAAAGCGGAAATCCCTGTCTGGCACGATGATCAACAGGGAACGGCGACGGTGACCCTGGCCGGGTTGATCAATGCGCTTAAGCTGGTGAGCAAGAATAAAGAAGATGTCAGCATCGCCTTTATTGGCTCCGGTGCGGCTAACGTCGCCTGCACCCGGCTGATCTTCGGCTGGGGGGTGAATCCCGCCAAGTGCTTTATGGTGGACAGCAAAGGCATCCTGGGCAAATCCCGCAAGGATTTGTATATGCGCCGCGCAGAATACGTAGATAAATGGCGGCTGTGCCAACTCACCAATATCGAAGAGCGCCAGGGAAGCATCCCCGAAGCGATGGAAGGTGTGGATGTTGTGATCAGTCTATCCAAATCCGGCCCAGGTGTAATCCTGCCTGAATGGATCGAACGGATGAACAAAGACGCGATCATATTCGCCTGTGCCAACCCTGTTCCAGAAATCTGGCCGTGGGAGGCGCTTGAAGGTGGCGCGGCCATTGTCGCCACCGGCCGTTCGGACTTCCCCAATCAGGTGAACAACTCGCTCGGATTCCCTGGTATTTTCCGCGGGACGCTTGATGTTCGCGCAAAGACCATCACTGACGAGATGTGCTACGCAGCCGCTCATGCACTGGCCGATCACATCGGTGAGAACCTGGCTCCCGATCACATTCTACCCAGGATGGATGACTGGGAAATCTTCCCCCGCGAGGCTGCTGCTGTCGCTATGAAAGCGCAGGAACAAGGCGTCGCCCGGATCGAAAAATCCTACGATGAAATCTACCACCACGCCTCTAACATCATCCGCCGCTCGCGCGAGCTGACGCAAATGATGATGCATAAGGGATTTATTGCTGAGGCGCCGGAAAATTAACTCTCAGGTGTCAAATATCAGGTAGGATTAACCTGAGACCAGACACCGAAAAACCTGACACCTTCAAGAGGTACACCATGTACGACATCATCATCATCGGCGGAGGCCCCGCCGGATTAACTGCAACAATTTACGCCATCCGCAAACGCTTGAACGTATTGATGGTGGCCGAAGACCTGGGTGGCAAAACCAACTTCCAAATGGACTTGAGAGACAAGGATCAGCACCTCGTCATTCGCGGCACCGAAGTCGTCGAAAAGTTTAAGCGAGAGCTTGAATACCTGAACTTCGCCCGCCACATGGAAAATGTCGAACGCATTGACAGGGCCAATGACCATTTTGTGATCAAGACCTCTGCAGGCGGTGAACTTCTGTCCAAAACCGTCATCGTCGCTACAGGTGCCCGCGTGCAATGGCTCGATGTCCCCGGGGAACAGCAATTTCGCGGCAAAGGATTAGGGTATTCGGCCCTGAGCTATGCCCCCCTCTTCCTTGATAAAAAGGCCGTCGTCGTGGGCAAGGGCGAACTCGCCCTTCGCTCCGCCGCCGAACTTGCGACTGTTGCTGAAGAAGTCCACCTGGTTGGTCCATCCGGCGCACTCCTGGCAACCCCGCTTGGCAAAAAATTACTTAGTTCTAAGAACGTCACCGTGATGGAAGGGTATCGCGTCACGCAGGTGCTCGGAAACGGCTTCTGCGACGCCGTAATGGTCGAAGGCCCACAAGGGTTCGAGACCGAAATCGAAGCCGACGGCGTATTCGTTGAAATGGCGGTTATCCCCAACTCGGAGATGGTCGCCCACATGGTCGAGCGCGATGTCCGTGGCCGCATCATCGTGGACAGCGTTGGTCGCACAAACGTCCCCGGTCTGTTTGCTGCCGGAGATGTAACCACTACTACTGAGCAGGTTCTCGTCGCCATTGGGGAAGGTGCAAAAGCCGCCCTGAGCGCGTACGAGTATTTGTTGCCGTCGCTGTGATTTTGCTGAGCGCTGTCAAAATATCTTAAAACAAATAACCGCCTTGGACACCCGGTCTGGATGCCCCAACCGGGTGTCTAACAAATCGGGCACTTGTCCATATGAAACGAGGACATGTGACCCTGGTAAATAACAGTACTTTTGTTTTTACTTAACCAAAATACGGCTCTTCCGTTTTTAGCGGGAAATTCTTCCCCCCATTAATTACGGTAGACCCCAAAATACTTAAAGGTCGTAATTCTCAGCCGGAGAGGGAAATACTCTAAAAAGTGTGCATGGAGGCTGTACCATCCTACACATTTTTTTCGTGTTGCTCTCTGTGAAATGATAATTCTGAGTGTTCACACAGGCTTTATCGCCTTAGAGCTATGCAAAATTCAAATGGACACCCGTTAAAAAATAAACCAGCGGCGACCCTGGTCGTGGGTGGGGGAATCGGTGGTATGAGGGCGGCGCTGGATTTGGCGGATGCTGGATTAAAAGTCTATCTCGTTGAACAAACGCCTTGTTTAGGTGGGCGAGTTGCCCAATTGGGATTCATGTTCCCTCAACATGATTGCGTATTATGTCGTGGCACACCCGATCATGGGTATGGTTGTACGCGACCTTCTATTTCCCCGGCATATATACGAAACAATCAACACCCCAACATTGAAGTCCTGACCAACACTCGTGTTGTTGATGTAGAAGGTCAGGCAGGTGATTTTACTGTTTCTCTACGTCAAGAACCACGGTATGTTAATATCGAGCGGTGTATCAATTGTGGTTATTGCGCGGACGCTTGTCCGATCACATTACCGGATAACTATCAACAACATATGACTACGCACAAAGCAGCTTATAAAGTTGCTACCCGTGCAACTCCGGATGCTTATGTCATTGACCGTGGTCCATATTGTGATGAATGTGGGAAATGTGTCTCAATCTGCCCAACGCACGCCATCAACTTAAACGAATCCCCTCGTTTACTTACGATAGAAGTGGGTGCAATTATTCTAGCATTGGGATTCAAAGCCTATAATCCTTCCCATCTTGAGGAACTTGGGTACGGACGTTATGCCAACGTAGTTTCTGCTATGCAGTATGAGCGTTTAGCCAGCCGGTCTGGACCTACCGAAGGAATAGTTACTCGTCCATCAGACAAACAATCTCCACGTTCCATTGCATGGTTGCAATGCATTGGGTCGCGAGATCAGCAGAATGCGTATTGTTCATCCATTTGTTGCATGTACGGGACGAAAGAAGCGATGCTTGCTCGACAACGCCTGGGAAATGAAGTGGCTTGCACAATTTTCATCATGGATGAAAGGGCTTTCAACAAGGAATATAGCACGTACTTTGAGGAAGCACGGAACCAGCATAGTATTCGTTATATTCGGAGTAGGATTTCCGCAATTGTCGAAGATCCGGTTTCCAATGACTTAATATTACATTTTGCTGACTCGAACGGGCATCTTCACGAAGAACGTTTTGAGATGGTCGTCCTTTCAACCGGCCTGCAACCTCCAGACTCAGCGCGGGAATTCACACAGATGTTGGACCTTGAATTAAATGAGTATGGTTTCTGTCATACTGAAAAATTCACACCTTTACAAACCACCCATTCAGGAGTCTATGTTTGTGGTGCTTTTGGTTCCCCGAAAGAAATTTCCGAAACGATAATCGACGCCAGTGGTGCGGCAGGGGAGGTCATGCATCTCCTTAACGATCAGTTGAACAGTTTTCCATATTCGCGCGAATGGCCTTTTCTTTCAAATGGCAGTTTACCGCCTGAAAAAGATGTTTCCAGCGAACCCATACGCGCAGGAATATTTGCCTGCACTTGTGGAGGAACTATCAGCCAGACGATTGATCTTCGTGGTCTAGTCAAACAAACGTCCAACTGGCTCAATGCGGCGATCGCAGAGGTCATAGACTTTGCATGCTTACCAGAAACCCTTCAACATATTCAGGAGCATATTCAACGAGATAACTTGAATCGTATTGTGATTGCAGGGTGCAGCAATCGTACGCATGAGGCTCTTTTCCAACGGGCTGCACGCGAAGCAGGTCTGAACCCTTACTTCGTTGAATTGGTCAATTTGCGGGATCAATGTAGCCGTGTGCATCGCGACCAACCTTCTCTGGCCAATCGCAAAGCACTCGAATTAATGCGGCTGGCGCTTGGTCGCGTTGAGGCTGCCCAACCCATTCATAAAGAGGCATTTGCTCCAATTCCGGTTGCGCTGGTGATTGGTGGAGGGCTATCCGGAATGACAACGGCCCTATCCATTGCAGATAGTGGTTATGATGTGATTTTAGCTGAACGGTCTGGTGTTTTGGGAGGCAATCTCCAGGAGATGTATTATGTGGCTGAGGGAGTTAATCCTCGCCGTTTGGGTCGCGACCTGATTAACCGGGTGAGGGCGCACCAAAGAATTTCAGCCTTTGTTCGAACAGAGGTTATTCGGCATGGAGGTCATATTGGGCGCTTCTGGGCTGATCTCCGGTCCACTCATCCAGATGGCTCATCCGAAACTTTTCGACTCGAACATGGGGCTGTCGTCATTGCCACAGGGGCGCAGGAAATGCGCGAACACCCGTTATTAATGCTTCCTGGTGTCATTACACAGCGTGAACTTGAGGAAATGATCATCCATCATCCTGAAGAAATCGCGGCGCTCAAAGATGTCGTAATGATCCAGTGTGTGCGTCCTGAGGGAACGCCAAATTATTGTTCACGCGTTTGTTGTACCAATACATTGAAAAATGCTATCCGGCTAAAGTTATTCAATCCCGGCTGCCGGGTAAACATTCTTTATAAAAATATTGTCACTTACGGTTTTCGGGAAAAATTCTATTCGGAAGCCCGAAAACTGGGTATCGTCTTTATCCGATACACAGATGAAAACCTGCCTGAGGTTCTTCCTCTTGGCGACCGACTGGTTGTTCGTGTTCATGATCTTACGCTAGATCGTCCCCTTCATCTCGCAGCCGATTTAGTCCCCCTGAGCATGCCAATCATCCCTTCAAATGGGACCCGGCACTTGGCGGACATGATGCATTTGCCTCTCTCTACGGAAGGATTTTTCGCCGAAGCACAATTGAAGCTGCGCCCGATGGATTTCATGCAGGAAGGAATTTTCCTGGCTGGGATGGCTCATTATCCAAAATTTATTGAGGAAAGCATCAGCCACGCAAAAGCCGCGGCGGCTCGTGCGTTAACCGTACTCTCCCAACCTTCTCTTCATTTTGGGGGAGTGGTGGCAGTTGTAAATCCTGATTTATGTGTAGGGTGTTTGACTTGTGCCCGTACCTGTCCGTTTGGAATTCCACAAGTAGTAGAGCGAAATGGCCAGGCCGGTGTAGGAGGTCTGGGAAATGCAGCATTTATTGATCCAGCCCAATGTCAGGGATGTGGAACCTGTACCGGTGAATGTCCTGCAAATGCCATTCAACTGATGAATTACACGGATGAGCAGATTATTTTGAAACCTATTAATGGCCTTGGAAGTTGGGTAAAGGTATAAAAAGCCCATTCCAGGAAGCAAATTATTTAATGACTACTGAAATCTCTTTTGAACCTGAAATCACTGCATTCTACTGTATCTATTGTGGCTATATGGCTGCAGATACAGCCGGCGCACTAGGAGTGCAATATCCTGCAAATGTGAAATTTATTCGGCTCCCATGTACAGGCAAAACAGATATCCGATATATCCTGGAAGCCTTCGAACAAGGCGCGGACGGGGTTTACATCATCGCTTGTCCGATTGGCAATTGTCATCATGTACGTGGGAATGAAAGAGGTCGAAGTCGGGTACGGCGTGCCCGGCAGCTTTTAGAAGAGATCGGAATGGAGAGTGATCGGTTAGGTATGTTTTTTATGTCTGGTAGCCAGGCCCACGCGTTTTCACTTGCTGCAAAAACAATGACCGAGCGGATTCGCAAACTGGGTCCAAATCCACTTAAGCGTGAAAAGGTACTGATTGGTGACATTGAATCACCAGAGTTGGATAGTGAAGAGGACAGTGTTTTTCGAGGAAGAAGATAATTTGCAGAATCCCTCCCGAAAAGATGTTTCTGTTGAGCAAAGACCAGATCTTAGTTGGAATGACAATGAGTACACAAAGCTTAATTACCCCTGAAAATAATAAAGTTACCGGCGCGGTGATGGTTGTCGGCGGGGGGATTGCCGGGATGCAAGCTGGCCTCGACCTGGCCGATCAAGGGTTTAAGGTTTATCTGGTTGAGACGAAATCGGCAATTGGGGGCAAGATGGCACAATTAGATAAGACCTTTCCCACAAATGACTGTGCGATGTGTACGATTTCTCCAAAACTGGTGGAGACTGCACGCCATCCAAATATTGAGATTTTTACGGATACGGATGTGCTGGATGTTCGCGGCTTATCAGGAAATTTTCGGGCACACTTGCGCCACAGACCAAGATATGTGGATATTAACAAGTGTGTGGCCTGTAATGCGTGTGTTGAAGTTTGCCCTGTAAAAATTCGGGATAATTTTAACGAGGGGTTATCTGACCGTCGTGCTATTTACAAACTGTATCCCCAGGCTGTCCCAAATGCATACGCAATTGAGAAACGCGGGATTGCTCCCTGCCGTGATGCATGCCCCGCTGGCCAACGTGCCCAAGGATATATTGCGCTTATTCGAGAGGGACGTTGGGATGATGCTTTGCGCGTCATCAAAATGGACAACCCCTTCCCAGGAATTTGTGGGCGCATTTGTAATCATCGCTGCGAGACGGCTTGCAACCGTGGCTTGATCGATGAACCAATTAATATCCGGGCATTAAAACGGTTTGTTACTGATAAGGTGTATGAAACCCCTCGGCAAGCTCGATTGCCGGCGGAAATAAAGTATCCCGATCACCGCGTGGCTATCATTGGAGCAGGCCCTTGCGGATTGACTGCTGCTCAGGACATCATCGAAGCAGGATATCCCGTCACAATTTTTGAGGCGATGCCGGTTGCCGGAGGGATGCTTCGCCTGGGTGTTCCCGAATACCGGCTACCGAATGAAATCATCGAACGTGAGGTTCAAGATATTCTTGATCTGGGGATAGAAATGCGCTTGAATCATCGCGTAAATGATTTGGACGAGATTTTTTCACAAGGCTTCGAAACAGTTTTGATCGCGGTTGGCGCACATGAAGGAGTACGATTGCCTATTCCCGGAGCTAATTTAGAGGGAGTGGTCATCAATACGCACTTTTTACGCGATGTGCGTTTAAATCGCTATGAGCAAAATGGGGCTGGGAATATCGTAACCCCGGATGGTCAACGATTTGGACCACGTGTATTGGTGCTGGGCGGGGGCAACGTAGCCATTGATTGTGCGCGTTCCGCCCTACGGTTGGGTGCGGAGCAAGGGCAAATGACTGTGCAGCTTGCGTGTTTGGAAAACCGGTCGAATATGCCTGCACATTCCTGGGAAGTGGAGGCTGCAGAAGAAGAAGGAGTGGAGCTATTCCCAGGCCGCGCTTTTGAACGGATCCTGGGTGATGAAGAGGGACGAGTAATGGGTGTGGAGTGCACGCGGGTCGCGTCCTTCCACTTCGACGAACGCGGACGACTTCACGTAGAAAAAGTTCCAAACAGCAACCATATTATTTCGTGTGATACCGTCATTTTCTCTGTAGGGCAGCGGGCAGGGCTGGCTTTCATTCCGGAAGATGCAGGTGTTGGCTTGACCGAGCAACAAACCATTGCAATAAATCCCAACACGTTCGCAACCAGCCGTCCTGGCGTGTTTGCGGCAGGAGACAGCGTTTCAGGGACTGCGTTTGTTATCGAAGCAGTCGCGAACGGGCATAAAGCATCCCAATCCATCATCCGGTACTTAAAGAACGAACCGCTGGAACCCCCTGCAACTCCTGCATTGCCGGTGGTGAAACTCACCCGTAGGGAGATTGAGGAACGTACAGCTCGTGGTGAAATTCAACGACAAGGACGTGTGTTGATGTTAGAGCGCCCTGTTGAGCAGCGCATTCTCAATTTTGCCGAGGTGGAATTAGGCTATGATGACACCAGCGCACAGGCTGAGGCCGCCCGTTGTCTGGCCTGTGGGATATGTTCAGAGTGTATGAGTTGTGTTTTTGCCTGTGGAGTAAACGCCATCAACCACGAGATGGTGGCTTATGAAGATGAAATCTCTGTTGGGGCCGTTATTCTTGCGCCGGGCTACCAGGTTTACCATGCCGAGCATTCTGAAGAATTCGGCTTTGGTCGATATCCGAACGTCATTAATTCTTTACAGTTCGAGCGTTTATTATCCGCATCAGGTCCTACGTTTGGACATGTACAGCGTCCGTCCGATGGTGCCCAACCCCGCCGGATTGCGTTTCTGCAATGTGTGGGTTCGCGAGATCGCAGCCATGATTATTGTTCGGCAGTGTGTTGCATGTATGCCACAAAAGAGGCGATCATCGCGAAAGAGCATCATGCTGACTTGGATATTCATGTGTTTTTCATGGATGTACGGGCCTTCTCAAAAGGCTATTGGGGATACTTTGAGCGCTCTAGGAGCAAATATGGCATCCAATATCACCGAAGCCGCATCAGCGCTCTACAGGAAGATACCCAGACGAACAATTTACTCCTGTCTTACTACGATGAAAATAGTATGCCACATCAAGAACAATTCGATCTTGTGGTGCTATCCGTAGGAATGGAAATTTCAGAGTCCGTGCGGGATTTGGGCCGCCAATTAGGTATCGAACTGGATGAATATGGTTTCTGCCACACGGCACAATTTAACCCGGTAGAAACAAGTCGCTCTGGCATTTTTGCCATTGGCCCCTTCCGTGAACCCAAAGATATTCCCGAGTCCGTTGTAGAAGCAAGCGGCGCGGCAGCAGCGGCAGCGGGACTGATCAGTGGAGCGCGTTTTTCACTCACAACCCAGGTTGAATATCCACCGGAAAAAGATATTCGAGGAGAACCCCCACGAGTAGGTGTTTTTGTCTGCCATTGTGGTTCAAATATCGGTGGTTTTTTAGATGTTCCGGCAGTCACAGAGTACGCGCGTGAACTGCCGAACGTTGTACATGCCGAAGCGAATTTATACACCTGTTCCCAGGATAATATTCGACACATCAGCGATGTGGTTTCTGAAAAACAGTTGAACAGGGTAGTGGTGGCCAGTTGTACCCCCCTCACGCACGCTCCGCTCTTTCAAGACAGCTTGCGTTCAGCAGGTTTGAATCCATATTTGTTTGAAATGGCAAATATCCGAAACCAATGCTCCTGGGTTCATTCTCATGACTGGGATGCCGCTACTCGCAAAGCGCGAGACCTCATCCGGATGGCAACCGCGCGGGCGTCATTGTTGGAACCACAATACACTGTAGATGTCCCTGTTCAGAAGGTCGCACTGGTAGTCGGAGGCGGCGCAGCTGGGATGACATCTGCCCTCTCCCTTGCAGCACAGGGATTTCCCGTTCATCTGATAGAGAAAGAAGGTGTGCTGGGAGGAAATTTACGATTTGTGTTTACAGAGAGTGAAGAAAACAGGGCGGCGAAATCGAAGACATTCTTACACACTCCTCTCAGAACTTCTCCTCAGGGAACTTTGCAGCAATTGATAGAGGAAATATCCGCTCATCCGCTTATCACCCTCCACCTGGAATCCAGAGTTGTCAAGACGAGCGGATTCAAGGGGAACTTTTCCTCAGTCATCGAGGGATTGCAGGGCAGAACAGAAACCATCCAGCATGGGGCGACGATTTTAGCTACAGGTGCGCAGGAATATCGCGGACCAGAATATGATTATGGACGGGATGCGCGTGTGATCACGCAAATGGAATTTGAAAGTTTGCTGACGGGCCAAGATACGCTTCTCGCAGCAGACAACAAGCTCCCCGATCATGTGGTGATGATCCAATGTGTTGGACCTGCAGAAAAGTTTTGTAGCAGAATTTGTTGCACTGTCGCTTTGAAAAATGCGATTGCCCTGAAAGAGCGTAATCCTCAAGCTCAAATTACGATTCTCTACAAGGATATTCGGACGTATGGTTTTAAGGAACGACTATATACCATGGCCCGTGAGAAGGGCATCGTATTCATCCGGTATGATGACCATCGCAAACCTCAAATCGTGAGTGATGAGCCATTAATGATCCGTGTGTGGGACTTCGTACTTCAATCTCCTATTGAAATCAAAGCTGATTTATTGGTACTGAGTATGCCTGTAGTGCCACGCCCCGAAACACGAGAGTTGGCGAATCTGTTCAAGGTTCCACTCGACTCAGAAGGTTTCTTCCTGGAGGCTCACGTAAAACTTCGCCCAGTGGATTTTTCGACAGAAGGTGTGTTCATGGCTGGCATGGCGCACTACCCGAAATTACTCGACGAAACGATGATTCAGGCTCAGGCCGCCGCGGCTCGTGCGGCACGAATTCTAAGCAAAGAAACGATGACTGCAGGTGGGCGGGTTGCCGTAGTAGATGATCGCTTATGTACAGGTTGCCTGACTTGTGTGCGAATCTGTCCTTTTGGAGTCCCTCTGATCAAGTCCTATCTGACAGGAGTCGGCAATATCATGGGGGCCGCTTATATTGAACCTGCCATCTGCCAGGGTTGTGGCATATGTGTGTCAGAGTGCCCCGCACGAGCCATTCAACTTATGCATTACACAGATTTGCAAATGATGGCGAAAGTAGAGGCATTGGTAAAACTTGAGGAAATTGCTGTTTTAAATTAATCAAAAAAGTGAGTATGTAATGGAGAACCGCCCCCTTCAAATCATCGCATATTGTTGTGAATATTGTGCCTATGCAGCGGCAGATTTAGCAGGTGGACTGCGGATACAGTATCCGCCGGAAATTAAGATCATCCAATTGCCCTGTACAGGGAGATTAGATGTATTGCTCGTATTGAAAGCATTTGATGATGGTGTAGATGGAGTCATGGCGGCGGGTTGACTGCCTGGGGACTGTCATTACCTGGAAGGTAATCACAATGCCAGACGCCGAATAGAACGTGTTAAGGAATTATTGCAACAAATTGGATTAGAGGCTGATCGAGTAAAAATGTTCAATATATCTTCAGCAATGGCCGGGCAATTTGCGGAATCGGCCCGAGAAATGGCAGAGCACATCGCAATGCTAGGTCCAAATCCCGTGCGAAACGTGCTCATTAAAAATCAAGAGCTGAACTCGGAATGAAGATGAGGAACAAGTACGTAAAAAACCGCAATTACTCAGCCGGGAAGGGGATTAGCCCGAAAATCTTCTCTCTTAGCCTGAGTATTTACAAAAAATCAAAACTCCTTGTGCCCTGGAGGTGACAAATGATCATAGCTGAACAAAAATCTCTTGACGAGATAAAAGCCTTGATAGGTGATGCAAAAAAAGTGCTCGTTGCTGGTTGCGGTACTTGTGTAACAGTATGTTTTGCAGGCGGCGCGCGCGAAGCGACGATTACAGCCACATCCCTGCGAATGGCATCTAAGCTCAATGGCAATCCCAAAGAGGTTAAAGATGTTGTCGTGCAACGCCAATGTGAGTGGGAGTATCTTGACCAAATTGCGGACCAGGTTCGAGAAGCCGATATTGTTGTCTCAATGGGCTGCGGTATTGGCGTGCAAGCGATGGTCGAGCATTTTCCAGAAGCCTGGGTGGTACCTGGTCTGAATACCAGTTTTTTAGGGTTGCCTACTGAACAAGGTGTTTGGGCTGAACGATGTGCTGCATGTGGAGATTGCATCCTCGGGCTTACCGGCGGGATTTGTCCTATTGCACGCTGCTCAAAATCCTTGCTCAATGGCCCATGTGGTGGTTCTGAAGATGGTCATTGCGAAATCAATCCGGATGTACCTTGTGCCTGGCAGCTCATTTACGACCGGTTGAGCAGTATGAATAAACTTCATGTGCTTTTAGATATCCAGCCGCCAAAGAATTGGCAAAAATCTCGCGATGGGGGGCCACGGAAAATTGTGCGAGAGGATTTGCGTCTGGTTGCAGATGAGGAATAAGCATGGAGGTACGACAATGACAGAGATGAATTCAAACGGCTACTTATCAGGATCCAATTTAGAACGAGTATTGCGGGCTGGACATTTTGCAGTCACTGGAGAACTCGGCCCTCCACAAAGTGCGGATGGGGAAAGCATTCGAAAAAAAGCGGCCCTACTCAGAGGCTATTGTGATGGGATCAACCTCACAGATAACCAGACGGCTATTGTGCGGATGTCCAGCATTGGTTCCGCAGTAATCGTGATACAAGAAGGGCTGGAACCTGTGATTCAAATGACGTGTCGTGATCGAAACCGCCTGGCTATTCAGAGCGATTTACTGGGCGCTTATGCTTTGGGAGCCAAAAATTTATTGTGCCTGACGGGGGATCATCAACGATTTGGAAATCATCCCACCGCGAAAAATGTTTTTGACATCGACTCTATTCAATTGCTGCAAATCGTTACAGATATGCGCGATAAGGGAATTTTCCAATGCGGAGATACTTTTAAGGGGCCAGAGCCCCGATTTTTTGTCGGTGCTGCTGCGGCACCCTTTGCCGATCCAATTGATTTCCGGCCTTACCGGCTTGCGAAAAAAGTTAAGGCGGGCGCGAATTTTATTCAGACCCAGCTGATCTATGATATTCCAGCTTTCAAGAAATACATGGAAAAAGTCAGAGAAATGGGGACTCACGAAAAAACCTACATTCTCGCGGGTGTGGGTCCGTTGAAAAGCCCCGGTATGGCACGCTACATGAAGGAAAATGTACCTGGCATTTTAGTTCCTGATGAACTGATCGAACGAATGGCAAAGGCTGGTGCACCGTGGGCTGGAAAAAGTGCCAAAGAATTGACAAAAGAAGAAAAAAGTGCCCGCGCGAAAGCCTGGAATGAAGAAGGGATCCAGATTTGTATTGAATTGATCAACCAACTTCGTGAAATCGAAGGTGTCTCCGGAGTCCACATTATGGCAATTGAGTGGGAAGAAGCGGTCAAACCCATTGTCGAGGGGGCAGGCTTGTATCCACGCCCATTCGTTGAAGCCCCTGTAGAAACCGTCTTGGAGAAAGCCTATGACGAATAAACCCGACTTTGATCCCGAACCTCTTACGATTAACTCAGAGCTTGCGCACCGAATTCAAGAGGAATTAGGGCAGAATGTATATTTGTGTTACCAGTGCATCAAATGTACCAATGGGTGTCCGGTCGCAGAATTCTTCGATTGGCAGCCTAATCAGATCATGCGTGCATTACAGTTGGGCCAGGAAGAGATTGCACTTAAAGCGCAAACGCCCTGGTTGTGTGCCTCCTGTCAAACTTGCACGACTCGCTGCCCACAAAACCTCGACATAACAGCCATTATGGAGTTCTTAACCCGCGAAACGCTGGCCCGTGGGCTTGAGCCTCCCATTCCCGAAGTTGAAATCTTCAATGAAGCTTTTATGCGGGAGGTACGTTTTTGGGGTAGAGCTTACGAATTAGGACTCCTGGCAGAGTTGAAACTGCGTACTGGGAATCTGACAAGTGACCTGGACTTGGGGATGAAAATGTTGCAAAAACGCAAGCTTCCCCTCATGCCCACCCTGACACGCCCACCCCGTAAGGTTAAACCTATCGCTGGTGCATCTCAAGCAGTTGCTTATTATCCAGGTTGTTCTCTCCATACGACCGCTGTTGAATTCAACGAATCTACGCAAGCCGTATGCAAAGCACTTGATTTAAAACTGATTGAACCCAAAAACTGGCTCTGTTGTGGAAGCAGTGCCGCTCACCGCGCTGACCCGGATACCGCTTTACGGTTGCCACTTGAAAACCTTGCCCTGATCGAGCAAAGTGGTTTCCAGGAAGTGACGATGCCATGTGCCGCTTGTTTTAACCGGCATAAAACAGCTCAATATGAAATACGTAACGATGATCAGCGGAAACACGAAGTTGACGAAGCCATCGGATACACCTACCAGGATACCGTCCAGGTTCAAACCTTGACTCAAACCATCCTGAACCATGTTGGAGCGGGCGCCATTTCCGAAAAGGCGGCAACTCCTCTCAAAGGGTTGCGCGTCGTCTGTTATTACGGATGTTTATTGACCCGCCCTCCGCAAGTTACAGAAGCCGAACATCCAGAAAATCCCACAGACATGGATGAAATCGTCACCGCGTTAGGGGCAGAGGTGCTCGATTGGTCCTATAAAACGACGTGTTGTGGCGCCGCTCACTCCTTGACTCGCCCAGATATCGTGCTCTCACTGAGTGGTAGCTTGATCCAGCATGCCCGAGATGTGGGAGCAGACCTTATCGCCGTTGCCTGCCCCCTGTGTCATGCCAACCTGGATGCACGCCAATTCCAGATGGGATTGGAAGAACCCATGCCAGTGCTCTTTTTTACCCAATTGATGGCTGTTGCGCTCGGTTTACCAGAAAAAACCGCCGCACTGCACAAAAATCTTGTGGATCCACGTCCCCTCCTGAAATCCAAAGGATTTTATGCCGGATAAGATCTAGAGAAGATTTTGAGCTAATCCCATTCCTGACTGAGTAGTTACCTAAGATTTTTGGTAACTACTCAGCCAGAGTAAGAAGTAACCGAAAAA
>DATDOR010000067.1:0-4156 GCA_035293165.1 Anaerolineales bacterium
CTTTTTTGAATGCGCGGGCGTTGACTTCAAAAACGAAGTCATTGGCGATGGCAAATTCCAGGTTGCGGACGATGCGCTGCCAGACTTCGTCGGAGAGGTCGCGGTCGGGGGTGAAGAGTTTGATCAAGTCGAAGTGGGCGACGACGATGGGGATGCGGGAGGCGTAGGGGGCGAGGGTGACGAAGAGATCATGCTGGCGGTCGTAATAGGCCTGGTAGAGGGTGTCCACCCCACCGAGGGCCAGAACCGCCTCCCCGGTGCTCGCAGGGGACATGTCAATGGGGATATCCTCCACATGATGGACGGAGGCGACGATGTAGTCGGGGCGGTATTTTTCAATATTCGTCTCCAACCAGCATTCGGGGTCATCCCCATACCATTCGGTTTCAAAGCTGAAGGTCAGGTGGAGTTTATCCCCGTAAGTTTTCCGCAGTTGGGAGCGGGTGACGGTGAAATAATGTTCAAAACGCGCACGCAAAAAGGTTGAATCGTGGCCGTTTTTGATTTCATCGGGGTAGAGGAGGGTGTCATCGGGCGGGGGGAGATGCTCGGTAAGGCCAACGTGGGTGAAATGTTTGGCGATGTAGGCTTCGAGGAGGGCAACTTTCGTATCGCGAGCGTGGTCGCAGGTGTCGCCGCTGTGCCCGCCGTGGTAGGAGATACGAGGGGTCATTCCGTCAGGGTGCCTTTCGTGCTGGGGACGTCGGCCCGGCGGGGGTCGAGTTGGGTGGCGGCGTCAAGAGCGCGGGCCAGCGCTTTGAAGAGAGCTTCGATTTTGTGATGGTCGTTTTTCCCGGTGAGAATGCGGGCGTGGAGATTGAACCGGCCGTGAGTGGCGAAGGTTTCGAACAGGTGCTGGACCAAATCGGTGGATAACTGCCCCACGCGGGGGGTGGCGAACGCTGCCTCGAACACGGTGTACGCCCGGCCGCTGAGGTCTAAGACCACGAAGCCCAGACTCTCGTCCATCGGCACGTAACTGTGAGCGGTGCGAACGACCCCGCGCCGGTTGCCGAGGGCTTGATCGAGCGCCTTACCCAGGCAAATGAAGGTGTCTTCGGCGATGTGGTGTTCGTCAATGTGGAGATCGCCTTCGGCGCGGACGGTGAGGTCGAAAAGGCCGTGTGATGCGAAGAGGGTGAGCATGTGATCGAGAAAGCCGATACCCGTGTGGATGTCGGCTTTACCTGTGCCGTCGAGGGCAAGGGTCAGGGTGATGTGGGTCTCGTTGGTGCGGCGTTCGAGGGAGGCGGTTCGCATGGGAAAAGGGGGGGAAAAGGAGATAAGGCGCAGGGGTAATTGCACCGGGCGGGATTATATCAATTTTAGAAAAAAGAGGAGTCAGGCGACGATGCCGTTGGGTACACCCGCAATACTACGAATCACTTCCACCAAATTTTCTGAGGCGAGGCCTTTTGGCAGGACATGTGCAATCCCCATGCGATCGAACTCAATTTTCAAGGCAGTATCCACATACGCTGTTAAGACGATAACGGCAATTTTGGGCAGGCGCGAGACGATTTGCCTTAAGTTGGCCAGGCCGAAACCGTCTCTCATCATTGGATCAATGAGAAGGATATCCGGTTGGTTAGATAAAGCAAACCGAAGGGCTTGCCCGCTGTTCGACGCCTGGCCGATTACGTCAATATCCGGCTCTCTTTGGAGTCTTGCGGCCAGTTGTGTTCGAACTTGTGGGTGAGAATCGGCAAGTAATACGCGCACTTTCTTCATAATCCTTTCAATCTGACTGAGTTTAGCATAGTCAAAACATATTCCTAAAGTGGCATATGTCCTTCCTTTGTTGGGACAATTATCCCAAAGAAAAAAGAGCGATTTTCACACTTGTTTTTTTGTAACTGCTCAGGCTGAAACCAGGGAATTGCCGAAAAAAAGGTGTGCGTGGGGGGGGACCCCCACGCACACCTTTTTTTCGGTTACTTCTTACTCTGAGGGGTGATGAATTCGAAAAATGATTCTTTTGCTTAATTCTCCGATGGGATTGTCACCTTAACCTGCGTTCCACCATCTCCGGGAGTGATCACTTCAAGAGTCCCACCCAATGCTTGTGCCCGTTCGCGCATATTTTTCAAACCGTTCCCTGTCGAATTATTGATTTGTTCACGGATTATTCCTATCCCATCATCGCAAATACTCAAGAGCAATGAACGATTTTGTTTATGGAGCACAATATCCACACAAGTTGCTCGTGCATGTTTACGAACGTTGGATAGACTTTCCTGGGCAATGTGCAAAATTTCGACGGTTCTTTCCGGGTTCAAAGAAGATATGTCAATGGCGTTTAAGTCAAGATTGACATCTAAAAAGGAATTTGCCTCCAGTTCACGGGCGAGTTCATTCAGACCTTCCTTAAGGTCCCGGCCCTGGAACCGGTTTGGACGCAAGTCGAGGATGTAGTTACGAATGTCTTTAATGACTTCGTTCAAACCCCCAATCGCCTGATTGATTCCATCTCTTGCCAGATCAATATCTTCATGCATTCTGTGCTGGGTATCATCTAACATCAACCCAATTGCATAAATGGATTGAATAATGCCATCATGCAAATCCATCCCAAACCGCTCCCGCTCCTGTAAAATTGTGAGTTGTTGGGATTTGCGATAAAGCTGAGCATTTTTTATGGCAATCGCTGCTTGTGTGGCGAACATTTCTAAAATACGCTGATCTTGATCCGAAAAATCAATCAGTTCTCCATAACTATCCATTTTGTCCGTCAAATAAAGCTCCCCAATCACCTCGTTCTTGAACCTGATCGGCACTCCCAAAAAGGATTTCATCTTGGGATGCGCGTTGGGAAACCCGCTTGAGCGCTCGTCAGTATCAATTCTCGAGACCCGAATCGGTTGCCCACTTTCAATCACCGCGCCAAGCAAACCATGTCCTTCCGGGGGCGGTCCCATCTTCGTTTGTTGTCCTTGGGAAAGTCCAGAAGAAATAAACTGATCAATCCTGCGGCCTTCTTCTCCAAGCACACCAAGCGCCCCGTATTTCGCTTTTACCAAATCTCGTGCCAGATCAACGACCTTTTGAAGGACAAGGTTCAGATCGAGTTCTTCGGTTAGAGACAAAGCCGCTTCGTGCAAGGCAGCAAGCTGTTCGGAACGGCTCTTGATTTCCCTTTCATTTTGTTCAATTGAACGAAAGACCCATCTCGAAAAGAGAATAATCCCCAATAAGGCAATCAAGATGACCAGAGTTTCCACCCCCCATATCACCAGCGAACGCGCCAAGGAGGACCGTAAAATAATGAGACCGACAAAAAATAGAACGGGTAAAAAAATCGTCAGGAACTTAAGAATATTTCTGTTCATGCGCTTCTAAGCGACCTATGCTATACTTGCAATTCAATGTAACCAGTCCAAGGTTGAGCAGTTACAATTCAACAATTGGCTCTTTGGGATTTGCCGTGGTTGCCTCCCCGCCGATTCCTAAAGAACCTAACAATCTCTGAAGTGAGGATTATAGCTTTTTGTTATATGGAGGTCAATTCTCATGTCTTTACGCATTCTGCTCGTAGATGATCACGAGGTCGTGCGCTTAGGAATTAAATCATTACTATCACGATACAGCCAATTTCAGGTAATCGCTGAAGCGAGCGGCGCGAATGAAGCCCTTCAACAGGTAGAGCGTTTCGAACCTGATGTGGTCGTGATGGATATACGGCTGCCAGGCAAAAGCGGCATTGATGCAACGCGCGAAATTACCACCAACTTTCCCGGCATAAAAGTCATTGTCTTAACCTCCTTTGCTGAAGACGAACTCCTCTTCGACGCGATCTCCGCTGGAGCCTCAGGCTATGTTCTCAAACAAATCGCCAGCAATGAATTAATCCGGGCATTGGAAACCATCGGGCGGGGCGACTCACTCCTGGACCCTGCCGTTACCAAACGGGTATTTGACCGGGTTCGGGAAGCCTCCCGCAAAGCCGAAGACGAAGCATTCGCCAACCTGACTGACCGTGAACTCAATGTGCTCGCCCTCATTGCTAAAGGAAAAACCAATAAAGAGATTGCCGCTGATATATTCTTAAGTGAAAAAACCGTACGGAATTATGTCAGTTCCCTCTTGAGTAAACTTCATCTATCCACTCGGGCAGAAGCCGCAGCCTACGCCGTAACGCATAAGGTATTCGACCACT